>CAZLWR010000001.1:0-1983 GCA_964563595.1 uncultured Candidatus Peribacteria bacterium
AATGAGCTTAGATCCACAGTGATATCATCAAGAAAAGGTCTTATATACTCCAGGATATCTTGGTAAGTAACGTGTAGCTTTTTGTCGCGATCAAAGTCGAGAACACCAATAATATATCTTTTCAGCTCTTTAAATAATTCTTCATTATCTCTTGCGTCATCAATTGCCTTTATGCGTTGGCCTTGGAAAACTTGATAGTAGAAGCGGACACTATTATCTAGCACAGACGTATTTTCATTATTATCGAGCGGTACTATCGCTAGGTATTCAGCACAAATATGGCGGAGTTTATCCATGTCAAATATGGCTCCTGCAGTGTTGCATTTATCCAGCGATACTTGAAATTCTTTGTATGATGTATAGTGTTCTTGATTTTTCTCTTTCCGCCAATCTTCAAAGTTACTATTGAGTAAGCACATGAGATATGTTTTGATTCATTCTGCCGGATATCATGCATCAATCAGTGTTTGTACGTCCGCTTCTGGATCTTTCCTTTTGCTTAGTTTGCGTCTATTGCCATTGTCCAACTTTTGAATTGGGGAATTATGATTGTAAGATCGCTGTTTTCTAGTGAATATGTCTTCAAAACCAGAGAACAATTGTATATGGAAAGGTACTGACGCGAGCCGTTCATCTGCTCTAATCACGTGCGTAGTCCCCATTAGATAATCATCTACGATATGTGCGAGATGGTATGAGGGGAAACCATCTGATTTGAGCAACACATGATCGATATAATTTGCATCCATTTCTACTGTTCACTTGATCCCATCTTCAAATACTATTTTCTCTCATACTTTCCCTTTTGCTTTTCGTCTAATCACATATGTCTCACCATTATTGATTTTACTGATGATTTCTTGCTCTGAAAGGTTGCGACTCAAGGCATATTGTCCATATACTCCAGTTGCCTGCTTGGACAACTGTTGGCTAGTTCTTAGATTTTCCAATTCTTGTGGAGTCATGAAACATACATAGGCTTGATCTGTTTCTAAAAGGTATGCCACAAATGACTTATAGATATCTAATCTTTGAGATTGTGTATAAGGAGCATAAGAGCCGACTGATTCAAGTTCCCATTTGCCATCTTGTTTTGGAAGTGCAAGTTTTACGCCTTCATCATATTCCAATCAAAAAAATCGTAATCCATTAATAATAGAAAATATTCATCATGTTTGTGCATCGTGATCGGTTGTATTTCTTGCTTGGTCTGTATCTTCTATTCTTACTAAAAAGATACCATTAGATTGATGTGCTAGCTTTTCATTGAGTAAGCCAGTATATACACTTCCTATATGCAAGAAACCTGTTGGACTAGGGGCTATTCTTGTTACTATTTGGTTACTAGGTCTTGAAGGGTATTGATCTAAGATACTTTGTATACTTTTAATATTAGTATCAGAGAAAAGAAGTTTAGCAATGGTTGATGACATTATTGATTCAATAAGCTATAAATATCTGTTAAGCTTGTATTTTCTTTTGTGAAACGATTGTAGGGTATTGGTAATTTTCTTACGTGGATAATCAAATCAGCTAGTGCGTCTAACTCGGGCATACCTTCTTGTTCATTCGATCTCAATACTATCGCATTCAAAAGTTGCATATTTTCTTCGTTTGGATCCAATGCTCTAAAGATATCTACGGCGAGATTTATATTGGAACGTTGCTTGGCTTGTTTACTTCGTAATCCAACTCTTACAATTCCTGTGGGAACTTCACGAATGAGATCAGTAATTCTTGCAATGAAGTTTTCTAAAATTCTCTGCTGATCTGATGGGTCACCGTGAAATATATCAAAAACATTAAGTTGGGTGTTTCTATTGGTGAATTCATTTTTTAACAAACCTATAGAAACAGGATTTTTGAGATCTTGATGAAAAATGAGACTTGGTGTAAGTCTATTAAGAAAAAAATGATGGAGTATTGCCACTTGATGTGATGGGCTTTCTTGTGCAAAAAGATCTGGATTTTCATACTGAAGTC
>CAZLWR010000001.1:2083-78377 GCA_964563595.1 uncultured Candidatus Peribacteria bacterium
AGTACCAAGTGTTTACTTTTATCAATCAATGCTGATTTAGAAATAGCGAAGTTTCACCAAAGCATAAAAACCAGATTATCTTTTTGTTCTGATAATATTCTGATAGTATGATCAGTAAATACTTCTCGACCGATTTTGGAATGGGATAAGGGCTTGGATGCCTCTACTGTTAGGAAGCTATTGAGCAATAAGACTCACTGGCTTGCTCGCGAGCTAAGATTGCCGGAGGATAGGTTTGCTTTTTTGTCAGGATATTCTTGTTGTAATTCTTTGTAGATATTGATAAGAGATGGTGGCGGGGCAATACTATCTGGTACAGAGAAACACAGGCCATGTGCTTGTCCTGGTCCGTGATAAGGATCTTGTCCCAAAAGTACTACCTCTACGTTTTCTCGCAGACATAAATCAAATGCCTTGAAGATATTTGGTCCTGCTGGATAAATAGTTTTCCCTGCTTGTTTTTCTGTTTTGAGAAAAGATATAATATTCTGAAAGTAAGGAAGTTGAAATTGATCTTCTAGGTGTGGATATCGAGAATCATTGATATTTACAAGCTTGTTCATCGCCTTATAGTATGCTGTAAATGATTCTGTTGGTATAATAAAAAATAGATATAAATCTATGTTAAAATAAAAAAGCCGCCCCGTAAAAACGGTTTGGCTAGTGGCAGACTGTGCCTGACGCCCGAGCTCACACATAGGCTGGATTCATGGTCCGGATAATGGGTATCTCTTCGTTGATCTGGCAGGTGAAACAGCCAGATTGATAGAAAAAGATTTCCAACCCATTGTCATCCCAGCTGCCGTCCTGTTTGAGTTTTTTAGCGGTGACGCCATGTCCGTCGGGATATACATCATGCGGTCCATGACCGGTTCCACCGCCACCGTGAGCGGTATTGATGACCACATATTCCCCGACGAATATGCTGGTATCAAAGCTGTGAGCTCCTTTTGAACGCGATTGTTTTTTGCCGACCTCAATCGTGGTGTTAGTAAGCTTTTCGGCGTCGCGGTGAGAAGGAGACACATTGGAGTACACATATTTCTGCGGCAAAGAGATTTGGATCTTATGGCCGTTTTTAATCTCGAATACGTGGCCTCGTTGGAGGAATTTTTTATCCATGGTACAGTATGTTGGTTGTTTTGCCAACATCAGACTATCTATTTTTCTTATATAATGTCAATACTATTTGTTCTACTTACAATATATATGATTCAATCTTGAGGTGAATATGGTGAATCATCTATTTGGACTAGCTTGTGTACAGTCTTATTAGGGTTTAAAAGTATATATAACATATCATGATTTAGGAAGCTTGGATGGTGGTTGCTCTATTAGTGTGCGACATAATTCTAGTAACTCGGGATTGTGACCTACTATTATGATACAACGAAAGGATTGATAATGGAGGATAGTTTCCGACCGCTTTTCAACACTACAGCGATAGAGATTGGAGTCTACGATAATATTGTTAGGCGATACATGTAGCTGGTGGCCTATAACAATAGCAGTTTGATAGCATCTAGGAGCTGCACTAGTGATAATAATGCTGGGTTTTATATGCTTGTCGTCCAGTTCCTGAGCGGTTTTTTGTGCTTGCTTTGTACCAATCCTTGTCAATGTTCTGTATCGATCATGTCCCTTGTGTTTCAGCTTATTTATTGCTTGTGCATGACGCACGATAATCAGCTGCTGAGTCATTTTGGTGCTTTAGCTCTAAATACTTACGCATTTCTCATGACACTGAGGGCAAACTTATCTGCCATCTTTGTTCTCTTTTCGAACTCATCGGCCGGCATGAATACCAGATAAGCAGGATCAATCATATGGAGTTTGAAAAGATTATTGATGGCGGCTTTTAGTTGATCCAATGAGTCTTCAGGGGACTGATGATGGAGTATAACGAGATCTACTTCGATGGCCTTATCAAACACTTTTCAAAAATAAAATTTAGTAATAAAATCGAACTCGGATAACACTTTCTTAGTATCGTGCTTGAGGCTCGCAATAATAAGTTTGCGAATCTCTTCGTAAATATCATCAGCGATTCTAATAGATCGTTTTTCGGGTGCTTTGTCTATAACCAATACTTCTGCCTCCTCTAATGAGTCTATTTGTTTTTTGATTCACGGAAAGGTTCGTCCCAGTTCTGATTCTAGGGCTCTAATACTAACACCTTGTCTTCTAAAAACCAAATACTTCAAGATGTCAGACTTTGTTTTGCTACCAAATAGTTTTTCTAAATTCATATTGTCTCAGCTATAGTAATGGTGCTTTTATGGTATATTACTTTACTTCGAACACAATAAGCTGAGATCAGCCGCCGAGTGATTGTGTGATAACGCCATTTGCTACTGAAGGAAATTGCTGAGGTTGTTGATTGTAGGTTGTGACAAGATTGAGATAATTGAGCAGGACGAATCTTTCATCTTGCGAGAGCTCTTTTATGTCTCCTGCGATGCTTGGGAAGCCCTGAGTCTGTGCTTTTGCCAATAATCACTTTAGTGCATCTTCGTCTATGATTTTTCCATATATATCAGCGATATCTGAAAGTGCTTCTCCGTTTGCGACTCTTTCAGTAAACATTTGTGACAGAGCTTGAATCATCTGTTCTTGATTGCCTCGGAATCTTACGGTTGCTAGCCTTGCTCTCAACAGTGCCAAATCATCATCATTAGTAATACCAAATTTAGATTTAAGATAATCTGAAGAAAGTCCGAATCCATATTTTGCTCCAAGATTATTGGAATTGAAGAGTTTGATATATCCTTTGTTTATCAATTTTCCTATAGTACTAAATGTACCGTCTGTTACAATTCTACCAGAGGGATCTAGTTTTGCAAAGAATCTTTCTAAGAGTGAATTGTTGCCTCCTCCCATAACAATAGTGGCAATATTAGGATCAATGATAAGATATTTGAGGTCCTTATCTTTGAGTCTCAAATAAGATTTACAGAGATTTCCATCAGAAAAATTCTTTCGTAAGTCCACTAATAAACCATCTCCAACGAGCTTAGACTGATCATTGACTCGGTATTGCAAATAAGTTCCAGCTATGAGGTTTACCTGTTTTCCGGTTTGTGCATTGATTGCATTGATAGTTTTTCGATAGAAAGGAAATTGTAGTTCCATAATATCTGTCCATTTGTAAGGAAACTTTACGGTAACTTTCTGTTGTAATGTTTCGTCTACTTCTACTGCTTGTCCATTACTGTAAGAGTACTGTAGGAAAGGTCCTGATCAACCTTGTGATGCTATTCTTACTAAATTGAGTGACAGTTGAATGAGTCCAAATAGAACAAACAATCAACAAAATACGTAAAATAATGTATGATTATCCGCATGTTTCTTATCGTCACCTGCTTCATATAGACTATGCACAAACAATACAAAGCCAATAATAGTCCAAGTGATCAGTCCTATTCCGTATCGTATAATACCTCCTCCTATGGCTATCCAAAATACCCAACCGATTACGGCAACCAAGTTCGTTGTCCATAGTAATCTGTTTCTGGAGAGTATTCCGTACAGGAGTCCTACTACTAGGAAGAATTGCATAATAAGCCATATAATACCTATATCCGTATAGTATGAAGATAGGTTTTGCAAAGATCGGTTGAAGGTTACATTTAATGGAACTACTAATTTGTAAGGTACATCAACTTTTCCTCCATCCTTATAAATAGTTTTATCTTGTCGATAGTCGGCTAAGAGTTTTTGTTTGTCGGCGGTATAGGTGGATATGATATCAGAAGATCAATATCAAGCCACGATACTATCTACCAATTCGTATGCCTCAGATCATTTTTTTAATTTAGCCAACAACGCTTTTGCATTAGCGAGATTGAGACTGCTGATAAGAGCTTGATCATTACACAAGACGCGGGCTCATTTATTTATAGTAACACATGATTTGTTGGGTACAAGGAATCACCACCATGGATTAGTAAATGACTTCTGCCCGAATCAAACATATCTACCTACATCTTCGCTGTATCCATCTCCTGGAGGAGTAAGTAATGAAGTGTAGAGATCTTTGGTGTCTGATAAACCTACGTTTTGTAATGTGCACTGTTCTGGAGTAAGTTGGCTGTTGTCCACTGGTACTTCTGTATTGACTGAACTAGTAGTTTCTCAGGACGATGTATTTTGTGCCAACAGTACCTGAAATGTATTATTGCTAGCTAGCAGTACTGGTTTCTTTCACTTACCAAAAAGCATTTCTTTTGGTATTGATTGTAAGTTGGTTTGATCATGATATAATCTGAATAATGCGATAGGTAATTTAAGTATTACTACCGTAAGTAGTAAGATTAATCACCAGCTTGCGATATGTTTTCCTATTTCTACCAGTCTTGGTCGATAGCTATAAGAGTGTTTTTGTTGTCACTTTCATAGACCCAATAAGGTAACTAGTGCTCCTCATCATAAACCTACCATGTTTGCAAATCACTTGCTGATAAAATTGCCTACGCCATTAATTCATAAATTAGCGAAAATTGCTAAGATAATAAGAGATATTCAAACCAAAACTACTCATCCTAGTATGAATCACACGATCAATAAAACAAAGTTCATAGCATCAAACAGGGCAGTGATTTTACTCGCAATAGCAATTGCGAAAAAGAATCAGCTTATATACAAATCATTGAGACCTTCTTTTTTACTGATATCATCACTGGGTTTATCGTTATACTTTTTAATAATATAGTCTATATAACCCAATCCTGCGTAGAGTCCCAGGCTACTCAAATACATAATGGCAAAATCAGTTTTATTGTCTACAAATACAAGAAATGCACCCATTCCGCTTGTTAACCAAAGAACTTTTGCGAACCATCATAACATTTGTGTAAGTTTTCTGTGCTGGGTGTTTTTGTGACTTACCATATCCAATACCTTATCAATAATTCCCAGTGTTATGATGAAAGTGAATATTGCTGTAAGATAGTTCATTTCAACACCAAAGGTATCTGGTGATATCCGAAAACTACTGCCCAAGCCCTTAATTAATGAGAAGAAAAACGCTATATAACTTATATACACTGGTAGATAACCCGTTGGTTGATGGGTATTCCAGCTATGTCCATGTGCATTTGAAATAGCATTAGGCATAAGCATATACGCGTGATTCGCATCTCGTGCAGTAGGATATGGTATATATGCCATTTTAAATCCTATGAAGTAATAGGCAATAGAAATAAGTATAAGTGCTATTACTAGCCAATTATATACTCCCATTCCAGACTTATTGCTTCAGTATAAAGATCTAATGGTTTGATTGATGGTGGCAGCCATACCTTTCAACAATGGTGCTGCTTTTCGTGTAAGATATCATAACAGGATGACTTGTAATCGATTTACTCGTGCATAATAGACATGCATAAGAATAAGAAAGTAATTAACAGCTACAAACGTGCAAAACCCTAAACCAAACGCAAGTAGTATTTGTCTTCGAGATCGTTCTTGGTTGCCATAAAGTTTTTGATGAACTTGTCCTCCAATTGCAGTAAGTGCAAGCACTGTCGCAAGTCAGCATCAAAAAACTAATGCACTGTTTACTACTCGCATAATCGCTCCTGTTCCTAAAATACTTTCTCTAATACTTGCATACAATATACCATATATGAGTAATCAAATCCACAATGATCGACTAAATCACTTGAGAGTTGCATTTTTCCAATAAAGGATATATCCGACGGGTATGGCGGCACAAACTAAGGTCGCAATAATCATGAAAAGATTACTAGTGTTGTTTAGCATATCGTAATAATATGTATGATTTGCCATGTACTCTTTGAGTATAAGTGTTCAGAATATAAGCAAAAATACATTACATGCACCAAGGATCCACTTCTTCATGAGAGAAAAGATAGTCTGAATAAATAAAGTTGTTGTATAAGTGCCTACATAACCATTTGTTAGGGCTTTTCAACTCGGGTATGTACCATGTTACAAATAGACTTGACAGTTTATTTGTAACATATCGAAATGTGTGATTTTAGATCTGATTTTTTGAGTTATAATATTTTAACATACAAAAAAACTTCTTAGGAAAGTTCTTTTGAGAAATAAGGTTTTTTTGTATTACCTATGTTTACTCAGTCTATATACTTCTTCAAGTGTCGTAAGTTGCTTAATAGACTTGAAAATACCATCTCTTTCGAGGTTGATCATATTGTGCAAGAGAAGTTCATGCTCTACTTCAAATGCTGTTTTGTTATTTAATAGCATCCCTTTGAGTAAATCGTTGTACTCCATACATTCAAACAATCAGATTCTGCCTTTGTAGCCTGTTCCATTACAATTCTTGCAAGTATGTCAGCTACTATCTTTACCTGTTCAGGTCATGCATGATCCATCACCAAACGCTTTCCGTTGCTCACTATTGATATTTCTTAACTTGAGTTCCGTTTCGAGTGCCTTTGGGTCCATTTGTGATAGGGATTCCTTTGCAAACTGATAGTACTGTTGTTGCTCAGGACTGAGTTCTTGTATATTTTTTTGAGCTTGGCAATTAGGACATATTTTTCTGCTCAATCTTTGTGCCATGATCAAATTAAAAGTACCGCAAACTTGATATGGCTTAGCACCAAGATTATATACTCTGGTAATTGTTTCTGCAGAAGAATTGGTATGCAATGTTGAGAATACCAAATGTCCTGTCATGGCAGCTTCCATAGCCGTATCAAGCGTTTCCCAATCACGGATTTCTCACACCAGTACTATATCAGGATCCTGTCTCAATGATCCTCTCAACCCTGAGGCAAATGAAAAGCCTATGTCACTTCTGATTTGTGCTTGGTTTAGTCCATCGATTCTTGATTCTACTGGATCTTCGTAGGTCAAAATATTGACGGCCGACTTATTGAGCTTATTTAGACATGCATAAAGAGTAGAGGTTTTACCACTTCCAGTAGGTCCGGTTGTGATAATAATCCCGTTGGGATAGTTGAGATTCTTCAATAAGATATCCATATTTGAACCTTCGATACCCAATTCTTCCAAAGGTGGTATTTGTTTAGATTTATCTACAATACGCATTACGAGCTTTTCTCACCGTACTGTGGGTAGGGTATTTGCTCTCAGATCAAGCTCTTTATGAGTGAGAGTTATTGATGAAACTCTGGCATCTTGTGGTATTCTTTTCTCATCGGGTCTCATTTGCCCAGACTCAATTTTGAACTTGGCGATAATATTTTCGTGGATACTATTTGGATATTGAATCAATTCGTGCATAATTCAGTCTATTCTGATTCTTATTCTACAATACGTTTCATATGGCTCAATATGAATATCTGATGCTTCCAAATCCGTTGCTATAGTAAGAAGATTATCAAAAAGCTTCACGACATCACTTGATGCTATGGATTTAGAAAGTGCTTGATAGTACTGATTAGCTGAGAGATCTAACAAAATTAGAAATTAGAAACTAAAATGATGAATTGTTTCATAAAGTATAACCAGAACTACCAAAAATTACAATATAATCAGTACAGTAAGCTTACTACTTATATAGTTGATTCATAACTCTATTGACATTATTCGACTCATATTACTATCGTAAAGGTATCGATCTTAGGTACTTTTCCTTTCTCTTCTTTTATAAACAGAATAATATAGATTTGGTACTGATATAAGAGTCATGACACTACTAAACAAGAGCCCAAATACTATGGTCCAAGCGAGCCCCGCCCAAAACTCATCTTTAAATGCCAATGTAATGATTCCTAAGATGGTTGTTAGGGAACTAATAATAACTGGCTTGAATCTTGTTTTCCCTGCATCAACAATGGCTTCCAGAAGGTTTGCACCCAATGCGAGGTTACTATTTATCTTATCAATAATGAAGATGGCATTGTTTACCACGATACCGATAAGTGATATAAAACCAATCATGAATGGCATACTATAGGGATTTCAGGTTATCCAAAGTCATATGTTGGCACCCAACAACGCTGTAATGATAGAATAGAGAATGATGATGGATTGTGAAAAACTATTGAATTGATAGATAAGAATCAAAAATATAAGAAATATAGCTACCGCAAAGGCAACCATTGTTGCTTGGATCAAATCTGCATTTGCTGCATTTTCTCATCATGCTTTGTAGGATATTCCTGCAGGGAATTGATAGCTTGATGCAAAGGTGACCAGTTTGGGTTGAAAGTCGGTTGGAGTCTTTCCTATTTCCAGGTCTGATTCTACGGTGATAGTTAAATCTCAATCTTTTCTACTCAAGAGATTGAGAGACTGGTTAATAGAATACTCCGCAACCGAACCAAGCATAATGGGTCAGTTTTTGGTATTGATTATGGTGCTTAAAAGGACTTCTGGTGTCAGATTATTTTTAAATCATTTATATTTTACGATAATATCTCTGTCTTTTTTCTCAAGTGATATGGTCCCTGCATTTTGACCCAAGAGAGCAGACAATACTTCTCCCTGAAAATCACTTGGATTTAGTCATAGCTCTGCAAGTTTATTGCGATCTCGGGTAAATTCGAATTGTCATGGATTGTTCTTACTGGAATTACTGACATTTGTGGTTCCCTCTAGAGACTTCAGGTAAGTTTCAAAATCGACAGAGACTTTTTTGAGTGAGTTGAGTAGGGAAGTATCATCTGCAATAAGCTGAACTCCTACGGCCTTACCTGTGGGCGGTCAACCTTCTTGTACTTTTGATTCCACGGTATATCACTTTTCTTTGAGATAAGCAAGCATACTGAGTAGTTCATCCTGTACTTCAAAACTATTCTTCTGTCTTTTGCCTTTTTTGACCAATCTAACAGCGATGTTGATGGTATTATTACTTACTACAAGATTGAAGTTTCTGAGTTCAGGTAGATCTGCTATAATCTGACTGACTTTGGGGGCCAGGGACTTCATACTGTCTGTCGTTGCTCATTCCTTGGTACTGATAGCAATATTCATGAATTCATTGTCCCCTGAGGGGAAAAGCGTAAAGCCTATACTGCCAGAAAGAAATACAAAACTCATGATCAATAATGCAACAGGCCCGAGATAAGATCGTTTTCTCCAAAATCTATGTTCCAGAATTCGATGTAATTTAGTACTATACCAATGGGCAACGGTATTTATGAATTTGTCGGTTGCTGGCTGTGCCTCGGCATTTCTTGCTTGCTTTCCTTCTTGTTCGAGTTTTAATAGTTCTTTATCTTCTTCACTCAGTAGTATTTCTTCGTCTTCTCATTCTTCGTAATCCTTAGGTTTAAAATAGTAATTCTGATTAATATTTAATTTCCAAAAAATTGCATTATTGATAGAAGATGCCAAAAATAAACTTGCTGCAAGTGTAATAAAGATGGTAATAGGTATATATGCTAAGAACTTTCCTGTGATACCCGGCAGTGCAAGCATAGGTAAAAATACAATCATATTTGCTAGCGAACTGGTTATATTTGGTTTGGCATATTGTTTGAGGGCTAGTAGTACAGCGGTTTTTGCATTATATCCCTTCTTCATCAGTTCGTATGCGGCTTCTATAATCACAATGACGGTATCGATCCCCATACCAAAGGTGAGCACCAATGAAAAATTAGTAAGGAAGTTGAGCGTATAGCCCATCCGGTTCAGGACGATAAAGGTGATGAAAAATGATAGAGGCATAGCGAGGGTAGCAATGAGAGACTGTTTCAGTCCTACAAAAACCCGCATAATCAGAAAAATGAGTATGACCGATTGGACGGCATTTGATCCTAGTGATGCATAGTCATCAATAATAATCTCAGATAAGTCCGTTGTGTATTCTACTTTTATACCTGCATAGATTGGTTTTTGTAATTCTTTCTCGATGAGCTTTTTGGCTTCACCTGCGTTTTCAAATACGTTCGAACGATTTGCCTTGTAGATTACAAGCGTGGTTGCTACGTTGTCGCCATCTGCTTTTATTCACCCATATCCTAATGAAGTATCTTTATAATTTCTTTCTATAGTGGCTATGTCTGCAAGTCTAATATATCTTTTTGGACCCTGTGTGCCAATCGTGAGGTTGATGGGTATATCCATAAGTTCGCTTACAGTTGTTATTTTTCCTTTGATTCTATAATCGTACTTGAAATTTCCCAGCGTGTGATTCCCCAGTGGCAAGTTGGCATTAAAGTTCCTGATTGATTGAGTTACTTGTCCAAGTGTTAGACCTAATTGTTGAAGTCTTTTTTCGTCAAGAAGTACATCTATATCATATTGATTGTCTACTGTTGATCATCATCCCATACCTCATCCATCTCCTACTGAACCAATTTTAGCGTCTACAATAGGCCCCTCTCATTTCAAGTCATCCGCTAGTTGGTAAGCAAGAGTTCTTAAGTGGTTTATAGAAAAAGACTTCGCATCAGCATAGAGCATCATTTCAAACAAAAGTTCGTTTGCTGTACTGATTTCGGTCACCGTTGGGTCTTTCGCGTCTGTTGGTAGACTAACTTTTGCTATTTCATTTTTGACATCGTTGATAAAATCTTTTACATTTGTTTCGTTTTTTAGCGTAACAACAAGGCTTGATATACCTACTGATGAACTTGCATCTATATTATCAATTCCATCAAGATTCTCTATTTTATCTTGTAATTTGGTAGTAATGAGCTGATCAATATCTACGGGATTTGCTCCTGGATAAGCAGTAGTGATACTGATAAGTCAGAACTTAATATCTGGCGAGGATTCTTTTGGAATTTGAAAGGCAGCAAAAAGGCCATATCCTACGAGTAGAATAGTTAACATAACAGATATTCTGAAGTTTTTGATTCGTCGTCCAAAGAAATTATTTTCTAATGAATCCATATAGGGGTGCAGCTGCGGGGACATACGAAAAATAGATAACTATAAATTGCACAAGAAGGCATTGTATACAATTAGACTGAAAAATGAAGACGAGTTGAATGAAATGACAAATTTCTCGAGTTATTATTTTCGTGATAAGTCAATTATGAAGTTATATTTATATGATAATATTTTCTTTTTATACCATTTTTATGGCATCCTTATTTGAAAGCTAGACATGAAAAGTTATGATGTATTTTTGTACCCTCTAAGAATTTGATGAATCAAAACAGTGAACTTATTATATCCGATCAGCTAGCCATTGATTGAAAGAAGATATGCCTTGTGGGTAATCGATGACATCATAATTTTGGTGATGAGCTCATATGTATCGGACTTATTAAGCTGCTTATAAAACACAATGTTGAAGACTGAAAGCTAAAGGCTTTATATGTTTCTTGCGGAGACAGTAGCTTTCTCAAGGAGTTTTATCGTTATTTTTTTTCAGAACAAGAGTTGAAATATATTCATTATATTCAAGAAATCCCCCATGGGTTTAGATCGTGATGGCGTTTTCTAACTTCTAAGCTTACAGATCTTTGGACTTACTTTCGTTGTGATACATTTATTATAGGCTGAGGGGAATTGTTTACTGAAGAAACACCAGGTAGTTATCTTTATTGGTTTGTTTCATTATTTCCTTTTTGGTTGCGTAGCTTATTTAAACCAACAAGATTATATGTAATGTGAGGTATGCAAGAACCTAGAACTTGGTATAATAAACTACTCTTAAAGTGGATCGTCAAGTCTACTTCAGCTTGTTTTTTGAGAGATGAAGAAAGCGTGGATGCCGCAAAGAAAACAAAACATATGCTCCCAAGTTCAGCTACTTGAGCCATATCTCGATTTATAGATACGAGTTATTTTGCATTAGATTATGTCACTCTCCAGAAAAATAACATAAAAGATAATCAGAAGACAAAACATATTATTGTTAATACTAACCCATTATCTACCAAATGGACTGCAGAACTGTCTGACATTGTCTGACAGTATCATGTCTTGGGATATCAGGTCTATTTCTTACCTGCATTTTTTACAAGCAATCCGCAACAAGATGATATGGCTTGTTATGAGCTTTTAAAGAAACAACATAACTTTATTCAATTACTGGATCGAAGAAACTGGGATCAGTTTATCCCTTTATTTATGAGCACAGAAAAGATATTTTGCTCAAGACTTCATGTATTTCTTGTGGCTGCTTTTCTGGATAAAGATGTTCAAGCCTATCCTTACCAAAAAAAGATTTCCAAGAATAGGGAAATTCTAAAAAGATCTTGAGTTTTAAAAGAATAAGTGTTTTATTGTTGTCACAATAGTGCATGCCTCTTGTATACTCAGAGGCTTATAGCTGTATTATATTTTTTAAAGATTATATTTATCTACTTTATATAGTATACTACATGAAAAAAACTCTTTTATCTGCTTTTGCTGCTTTGTTTGCAGTAAGTAGTATCGCAGCGATTGCTGGCGGGACTAGAATGGTGACTAATGTTGTAGATCCTGCAAATGAAAACGGCACTGCAAAGCCGATTTGGGTGGATCCAGATTATCCCAATGGAGGTAACATTACTTATAACTTTGATGCGTTGGATTTGAAAACCTATGTAGCAACAAATAAATCTACTATTGTAAAGGTCAGATGTGATAGCAAAGCTATTCTTAAGGCCCTTGGTGTTACTACTGCGAAGGTGATATCTATAGGAATCCAAGAATGAGATTTCACTTTCACCTATGACTTCAATAACTGCTCTTTTTGGGCAGGTAGGATCAACTATCTTCAGGCTACTGACGTAATAACTGATGATGTTGCTATCAAAATGGCAAAAGACTTTTTAGCGAAAAGTGAGGCATTGGGTTATTTTAAAACTATGGTTGGTGAACCGATTATTATGTATAGAAATAACTTTGATGCACAGGGTATAGCAAGAGAAGGAAAGTCTTATTCTCTTACAGTTGCTTTCCCAATTAGGATTTCTGGTAAATCTGTTTATCAAACCTATGGAGATCCACTTGGTTTGACTATGGAAGTAAACAATCAGGGTGTTAGCAGTGCAAATGCTGGTATATTGCCTTTTGGCCTATTGAAGGCAGATAGCTACAAGCTTTCAGTAGATGACTTGCTCGCATTTTTGAAAAAAGGATGAAACAATCCTTATTATCCACCTTATGTTGTGTGAGTAGATAATGCCCAGTTGAAAGCCGAAGTAAAAGCGACTAGTTTTGACAAGATATGGGTTATCAACTACAAATATCCTCCTTATGGTGGACAGCCTTCTATCTATCTTACCAGTTGAATTAGAATAAAGACTGATAAAAAACTCGATAATGGTCCTGGTACAGAAAAGAGAGATTACAATATGGTGGTTAGTGACTATAAAGTAGCAAACAATTATTACTAAGATTACACTATAAATTAATCCAATAAACCTGTTTGATGCTTCTTTTTTGCAAACAGGTTTTTTTTGTTATCTTGTATTGAGACAGTATTTTGTTACTAATTATTCAGTTTATTATATATTTCACTATACCTATGGCAGACTTAGAAATAGGGGGATTGGAGTCGAGCCAGAATACTGGCAATGAATGATCTGAGGTTAGTAAAGAAGACTTAGTTCGTGTTAATGAACAGTTAGGTGAGTCGAGAAAGTATCGTGGGATGATAGGATCTTCAGTTACAACCAACACTAATATTGCTGCTTTTTTGAAATTCCTTATTGTGGAAATTAATGCAAATGAGTTTTGGGACACTATAGAATGTTTTTATGTAAGAGCCGGCATTGGAGAGCTCATGTTTTTGAGTACTACTTTTTGTGCCTGTATGTTGCCTTTGTATCCGGAGAAAGCAGATGAATTATGAATGGATAAGGCTTTCTCTGTAGATTATCATATACCGATCTCATTCTATGATTATTTGCCCTATATTCAGAAAGTATTTGCTCATGATAAGGAGAGTTGGAAAGTAGATGAAAAAAAGTTTATAGTCTTTTTGCGTAAAATTGTAGATCTGTGGAATATAGTGCCGGAGGACAAACTTGCTCTTAGCCAGATAAAAATTGATGCCTTATCACAACCATGATCTCCGTAGTTATACCAACAAGAGGAAGGGGTGATTTTAGTAAGTTGATAGACTTATTGAGGTCACTGGAACAGCAAACTCTGCAAGCAGAGGAGATTTTAATTATTATTGATTTTGATATTCCAAAAAAACCTTTGTTGCATGCCATTAAAGAATCAAAGCTCCGTCTTCATAGTATGCAGATACTCAATCAAGATGGGTATAGACTCAGTGCTGCGAGAAACTGGGGCGTGAAACAAGCACAGTGAGATTATATTTTGTTGTGTGATGATGATATTCTCTTGCAAGATGAGTATTGTCTTGAGAATCTGTATGAAGAGTACCATATGAAGCCAGTCCACAATTATTCCGATTTATTGTCCAATGTTTGAGACATGTGAAATCCTCATTGAGGACATATTCTCTATCCTACTATTACGTTTCATGATACTGGTAAGATCCAGACACAATGATTTATATCTTACAACTGGCTTTTATGTTGGCCAGTGCCGAAATATGGTATAGAATGGAAGAGCAAGTTCCGGAAATGGCTACCGGTTTCATGGGTAGAAACTCAACCGAGATATGGTGATGTTCAGCTCATTTGATCTATTTGCATATTCGGGAGCAAATCGACATTTTTAAATTATCCTTATGATGAACGTTTTGTGTTTATTTATGAGGATTTGGAGCGGAGCTATCGTATGTATAGAGCGGGAGTAGCATTATATGTTTCCAAGAATATTACAGTGCAACACTGGGAAAATGACAAAAATATGCTAGCTTGGTCGTATATCGATACACCGGATCATGTGTATCTCAAAACAAGACATAGGATCCGATTCGCTCTCAAACATGC
Organism: uncultured Candidatus Peribacteria bacterium; assembly: GCA_964563595.1. GTDB lineage: Bacteria > Patescibacteriota > Gracilibacteria > Absconditabacterales > Absconditicoccaceae > CALMFT01. Next base: position 16,840 of record CAZLWR010000001.1, read on the forward strand.
CCAGGGATTGCAGCTACTTCTATTTTATACAATCGGCTTTTGGGTTAGTAATGCTTGGACATTGCTTTATATAATGCTGTATGGAAGAAGGAAGAACAAGCTGATTCAGTCCTGGTGGAAAGGGATCGCTGATTGACTGGCTTATGAAAAGTTTGAATAATCCTAGAATATAAAATACTCTTTTATCGTTTGTTAGGGGATATGCCAAAAAGTAAGATTTTACCAACTGATTTTGTTCTACATACGCGAGATGATGTAAGGCTCTATTATGATCAGGTTATTTCTCAACCAATCAATAGCGTTGATGATCTTAAGAGGTTTATAGATAATACATGCGATCTAGATGATTATCTTTCTGAAGATTACGCTCGAAGATATATCAAACAATCTTGTAATACTTTGGATCAAGACCTCAAGAAGCATTATGAGGAATTTGTTGATGCAGTTCAACCTGATCGATCAAAGACTTCAGATCTTATTAATAAGCTCATAGTCGCAAGTCCTTATACAAGTGAGTTGGAATGACCTTATGCTATATTGCTGAGATGAATAAAGAGGTCAATTGAGGTTTATAGAGAGGAAAATGTTCCCTTGGAGCAAGAAGTCGATAAGATTGGACGTGCCTATTCAGAACTTGTTTCGAAAATGACTATAGAGCACAATGGTGAAGAACTGACCATGAAACAAGCATCTAAGTTCTTGAAGGAAAAAGACAGGAATTTGAGAAAAGTAATATGGGATAAAATGGTGACTAGGAAAGCTCAGGATTATGATGCTATCGATGCCATTCTGGACAAGTTAATTTCTCTTAGAACAAAAATGGCTCAAAATGCTTGATTTACTAATTTTGCAGATTTTAAGCACTTTGCTTTACAAAGATTCGATTATACTTTGGATGACATATATGCCTTCCATCAATCAATCTATGAGATTATTTCTCCCTTGGCAAAAAGTATTACTGAACATAGAAGGAAAGTATTGTGACATGAGCTTAAGCCATATGATTTTGCTGTGAGTATTTTTGATAAAAGCAGTAACGAATGTTATAAAGACAGCTCTGATCTTGTAGAAAAAATAGCAAGCTCGCTGAATAGCACATTCCAATGATTCGGTGACTTCATAAAAAAGCTAAGCACTTTAGGACAGCTTGATTTGACCACCAGGAAAGGTAAGGGACCCGGTGGTTATAACTATCCCTTGAGTACATCCGATAGCTCATTCATTTTTATGAATGCAGTAAACGATAGTTATGGAATGTTTACTATGTTGCACGAAGCGTGACACGCACTTCATCACCATTATACCTATTGAATTGAGCCCTCGGCTTCTAGGCATCCTTGATCTGAGGTTTGTGAAATTGCTTCTATGGCTCAAGAATTGCTAAGTCTTGATAAATTGGAGAACTTTTTTGAAAATAAACAAGACTATACTATCGCTAGTATGGAAAAATTGGAAGATGATATCCTTACATTTCCCTGGATTGCTAAAATTGACTTATTTCAACAACGACTCTATAAAAATCCAAATCACACCCATGAAGAAAGAAATCATAAACGATGAGAATTAGCTCAGCAATATGCTAATAGTAGTGGCTTGGGTCAATATGATTCTTGGATAGGAGATTATGAAAATGCTTTATTATACCGTTGGCAGGGACAAATGCATATTTTTGATTTACCAATGTATTACATTGAGTACGCTATAGCAGGCTTAGCGGCAATTGCTATGTGGAAGAATTATTTGGAAATCCCTGAACAATGAATACAAAACTATATAAACTTACTTAAAGTAGGTAATACAAAAACAATGCCGGAGATATTTGAGACATGAGGTATCAAGTTTGATTTCTCTAGAGAGTATGTTCAAGAGCTTATGAATTTTATGCATACTAAATTGGAAGAATATTATAATAAGTTGTGATAATTTCAGATTATATTATATATAACATAAGCAGACGATGACAGATTTACAGCATATTAAGAACTTTTGTATTATAGCTCACATTGATCATGGTAAATCTACCTTGGCAGACAGATTGATGGAGATCACGGGTACGATAAAAAAGTCTGACCATGGTCAAGTTTTAGACAAGCTGGAGTTAGAACAGGAAAGAGGAATCACGATCAAACTCGCACCTGTTAGAATGAATCGAAAGGGCTATCAACTCAATCTCATTGATACTCCGTGACATGTGGATTTCCAGTATGAGGTAAGTAGATCTTTGGCGGCAGTGGAGGGTGCAATATTATTGGTGGATGCGAGTCAGGGTATCCAAGCACAGACCTTGAGCGTACTTTATATGGCTATGGAGTATGGCCTAGAAATCATCCCTGTTTTGAATAAAATAGACCTACCTGCTGCAAGACCCGAAATGGTTGGTAAAGAAATAGAGGGATTGTTGTGAGTGCCCTATGAAGATATCCTTGCAGTGAGTGGTAAAACTGGCCAAAATGTCGAACAACTTCTCGATTTAATTATTGCTAAGATACCCAGTCCAAGACTAGATTAATCAATGCAGATTCAGATTGTTTCGATATGCCTATGCTTGAGTTTGTTACATCTCTTACAAAAAAGAAATTATTGCCATGGCTGGTATTGATGGGAGGGTTTACCGTATTATTTATTTGGTGAGCAAATAGTGCGGTCAATAGACAGGCTACGAGTTATATGGTAGAGTTTCATGAAGTAGTAGGGCAGTATGATGCGGCAATTATTTTGGGTGCAAAAGTATACGCCAATGGTGCTCTTGGTGCTGTTGTTCGTGATAGAGCCGATATGGCTATCAAATTGTATAAGGCCGGTAAGGTAAAAAAACTGCTAGCAAGTGCTGACAATAGTAATTACAACTATAATGAAACAAAGGCTATCTATATCTATCTTATAGATAATGGAGTAACGAAGAACGACATCTTTTTGGATTTTGCCGGATTTGACACCTATGATAGTATGTATAGAGCTAAACATAATTTTCTCATTAAAACGTTGTTGATCCCCAACCATCTCAATTACTGTCCCAGGAGTTTATATCTAGCTCGTCATTTAGGTATAGATGCCTGGTGTGTTACTATGCCAAAATGGTTCAAACCCAAGACGATCAGCGGCTATTACAGAGAGAGTTTTGCAAAAGTAAAAGCCCGGATCGATATTATGTTGTGATCCAAGGCTTATTTTGCTTGAGAAGATACCTATCCTATTGATAGTACTGGTAACGCAGTAATGTTCTATTAGCTATAATTAACCCAAGCTAATCATATCTTCTTCATCTATAGCAATTTTTTCTTCAGCATCTATTTGGCCGTTTTCTACAACATCTTTTATTGCTTCTAAAAGAGTTTTTAAATAACTAAAACTTTTTTCATCAAGCTGAGTTCCTCTGCTCTTCACGGATACTCTCTCGGATCCATTCTTAGAATAAGAAATTTGCGTAGTAGAAGAATTTCTGAAATCACCTCACTCTGACTGTTTAGAATGGATTGAATATGTATTTGAACCTACAATCAAAGTCGCCCTTATCTCTTCGCTGGACCAACTACTCATGGCCTCGGTTAGGCCAGATGATTCTTGTAACCTTAATGCATATGCAACTTCTTGTTTTACTTTCTCTATTGTTGTTATTCATTTTCATTCTTGAGAAAAAGTATTATCACCTCTCATATCATTTGAATAAGTTGTTTTTTTCATTTTCTTTTTATCAACAAAACTGTACATTACTTTTTTGAGTTCTTGAATTTGCTCAGATGTAGTTTGGGCACTGGGTGAGGGTGATGTTGTTAACATAGTATATAAGTAAAGTATAAAAAAGAATTTATTTTTGAGTTAACTTATTGGTTTCTCATTGTATTATTACTTTATAATAAGGACATACTTGTTGCAAAGGACATGGCTCACATTTTGGACTTCTAGCTGTGCAGTGATATCTTCCAAATAATACGATACTATGATGAGCAATTGTTTTGTTTTTTTGGTAGATTAGATGCTCTAGTAGTATGCTTGTTTGTTCTGGCATATTTGTTTCCACTCGTCCCAGCCTATTACACACTCTGTGAACGTGCGTATCTACTCCAATTTCTCCAGATCCATATAGTATATGACTTACTACCTTTGCAGTTTTAATGCCCACTCAGGGGAGTTCGGTAAGAACATCGGTAGACCTTGCTATAAGGTAGCCATACTCCTTGTAATATGATTTTTCTTTATTACTTGTCAAGTGTATATTAGAAGTAGATTGGGTTAGTAACAATTGAGCCGTCTTATAGATGTATAGTGCTTTTGCTTTATAAAAGCCTATGGATTTAATCTGTTCTTTCAACTTATCTCATCATAGTTGTATAATATCTTTTGGAGATTTTATAATCTGAAACAGAGCAGTAGTCACTTTGTTTACTTGTTTATCTGTACATTGAGCGGAAAGAATGACAGCAACAAGTAATTGGAATGGTGTTTCTCGATGAAGTTCAGTTGTGGTAGATGGAAACATCTTATGAATAACCATGAGTTCATTATTGATTTGCTTTTTGGTTTTTTTCATGAATGATTTAGTTATAGGTGAGTTATTGTCATTATATAAGGTCATACAAAATAATGTTTATTCTATTTTATTAATCTAGTTTAGTTTTATGAATAATATCCCAACTCAAGAATGAGTAATAGAGTGCTTGAAGACTGTTGTTGATCCAGAATTCCCGTTAGTGGATATTTGGACAATGGGGCTTATCTATCAGATAACAATTAACAGTGATCAGTGAATAGATACTAAAGAAAGTGATGTCAAGGTTACTCCGTCTTTGGCTCGCAATGATGTAGAGGGTGAACGGGACGATGAGGGCTTTGTGAGTTATGGCGATCAAGGTCAGATTATGATAGATATGACTCTCACTACTCCTGCTTGTCCTGCTGCCGATTATCTACCAGAGGCTGCAAAAAATGCTGTTCAAAGTATGTATCCGGAATATAGTGTTTCTGTTTCTATGGTACGAGACCCAACTTGGACTATAGCAATGATAAAAGACGAAGACTTGAAAAGAATGTTTGAGTAAAATGAAATAAACAAATTCAATCTTAATAATAAAAAGTAATACATTGATTCATTTAGCTCTATGAAGTGAGATATCTTTTTAGTAATTAAAAAATCTCCCAGACTCGAGAGATTTTTTGTTGATTCATTCGGTTTTACTTTTTCTTTGGAGTAGCTTTAGCAGTTACTTTCTTTGCAGCTGGTTTCTTAGCTACAACTTTTTTCTTAGCTGGAGCTTTTGCTTTTACTGCCGCTTTTTTTGGAGCAACTTTTTTCTTCACTACTGGTGATTTTTTAACTACTGCTTTAGCAGTTACTTTCTTTGCAGCTGGTTTCTTAGCTACAACTTTTTTCTTAGCTGGAGCTTTTGCTTTTACTGCCGCTTTTTTTGGAGCAACTTTTTTCTTCACTACTGGTGATTTTTTAACTACTGCTTTAGCAGTTACTTTCTTTGCAGCTGGTTTCTTAGCTACAACTTTTTTAGTACTAGTTTTGGCCATATCTTCAGTAAAATCTAAAACTACTTTGGTGAGCGGTTTAATTTTTTTGAGTATCTTTTTTCCAAGTTTGCTGAGATCATATTTATCTCCCTCCTTCTTCAGAATATGCAAATCTAATAATTCTTTTATTTTTGTGGATACTAATTTGCTATTTATACCCAACTCTTTTTGTAGTTCTGTGTAAGATCTTGGTAATTTTCTCACTAGACTCATAAGTTCTATAGACCGCTTTTTGCCTAGCGTATGCAATAGATCATACAACTTGTCTGTCTTCTTGGAAGTATCTGTCATAAAAGAATGAAGAATATAAAATCAAAATAATATTTAGTATGAATGCATATTAGATAATCAGAAAACTTTCAATTGCAAGCAATTTTTTATATTTTTGTATTATAAGTAACTGCCGTTTGGTAGTTACTACTGAGTAAGTAGAGATGCGATGACTTCGTCTTCTAATTCATTGGAAATATACTTTTCTATCGGTCTAGCACCGTACTGTGCATTGTAGAGTTCTTTCACTTTTTCTTGTATCATTTCTTCACTGAAATTTGGAACCACTGCTAGTGGATTTGCTTTTCGTTGTTCTGCAAATTGTTTATAAAGTTTTTTGAAAATGTGTTCCAATTCAGTATGACTCAAGGGAGTAAATACTATTCTATGATCAATTCTATTGATGAGTTCTGGTGGCATGAAATCGTTGAGTTTCTCTAGTACAAGTTCTTTGGTGTGTTCAAATGCTGCTGCATCTGCTGCACTATCGTCTCCTGTATAATAGTTAAAACCAATTTGCTTACCTTGTTGTGAGAAATATTCAGAACCGATATTGCTTGTCATAACAATAATGGTATTTTTGAAATCAATGACTCTACCTTTACTATCTTTGAGTTGTCACTCATCTAATATTTGAAGAAGTATATTGAGTATCGATCTGTCTGCTTTTTCTATTTCATCAAACAATAATACTGAATAAGGTTTGCGTCTTATTTGTTCATTAAGCGATCCACCTTCGTCATATCATACATATCATGGTGCAGATCAGATTATTTTTGATAATGAGTACTTTTCCATATACTCAGACATATCAATCCTAATGAGAGATTTGGAATCGTGAAAATAATGTTCAGCAATAAGTTTTGCTATATATGTTTTACCAACTCCCGATGGTCACAAAAATAAAAATGATGCAATGGGTTTTTGTTTTGGTATGATAGATAATCTAGATTTTTGAATAGCTTTGATAACTTTTTCTACCGCTTCATTTTGTCAGAAGATATGTGTATCGAATGTTTCTCTCAAACTTACTAATTTTTCTATCTCTGATTCGCTAATAATATCTGTAGGTATACCAAGCTTATCGCTCAATACCTGTCCGATATCTCCAACATCTACTGTTGGTCTAAGGTGGGCTGGCATACTAGATTTTGATTTTAGATTTTTGATTTTAGTTTTTAAAACCAATTCTTGTTGCTTGAGTTCGGCAGCCTTGAAATAATCTTGATTGCTTACCGATTGTTCTATTTGTTTTTCTATAATTTTGAGTTCATCAGTAATAGTTCCGTATTCTTCATTGGTCTGTAACTTGGAAAGCAGTACTGATTTTCTTGCACAAGCTTCATCTATCAAGTCGATTGCCTTATCGGGTAGATGTTTATTGAGTATATATCTTGTAGATAACCCGACAGCATATTCGATAGCTGCAGGACTTATATTTACATCATGGAAGTTCTCGAATCTTTCTTTGAGTCATTGTAAAATGGAAACAGCGTCGGTTGGCGTCGGCTCTTCCACGTTGATCTCTTGAAATCTTCTTTTCAAAGCTGCATCTTTTTCAATATACTTTTGATATTCATCAAATGTTGTTGCTCCGATAAGTTTAATCTTGCCTCTTGCGAGCAATGGTTTGAGAGTATTTGAAGTTTCTCCTGCTTGTCCTTCATGTCCACCTGCTCACATAATTGTATGTATCTCATCGATAAACAAGATAATCTGATTGAGAGGATCACTAGCTTCTTCCAACACTGATTTTAATCTTTGTTCAAACTCACCACGATACTTTGTGCCCGCGATCATACCGGCCATATCAAGGTTGATAATCTTATGATTCTTAAGCCTATCAGGTACATTTCCTTCGGCTATTCTTTGTGCTAGACCTTCAACAATAGCTGTCTTACCTACGCCGGCTTCACCGATCAACATAGGGCTATTCTTGGTTTTTCTTAATAAGGTATAGATAATCTGATCTATTTCTCTTTCCCTTCCTATGACGGGGTCAAGAGTACCGAGACTGGCATCATTTGTCAGATTATTTCAGAAATATTCGACTGTGAGTTTTTTAACAGGATCTTCCCCTTTTTCTTCTATATCAATGCTACTTTGGTGTTTACCTGTGCCGGACAATAACTCATCTTCGTCAGTGTCAGCTGCAGAGGCAAATATAGGATTAATTCTTTTGTTGATAGGTGTTTTGTTCGCAACTGTTTCTTGTAAGATCTGCATAAGTTTGTTAATAAGAAGATAGAGTTGTTTGTTTATATCTCCTTCATCCTTATTTTGCAATCATTTGGCTGGTTCTGGTTCTATACTACTTGCCAATGCTTGTAACTCTAGGATATCCATCTTGCTAAGTTCTGAAATAGTGATACCATATTGATTCACTAGCTCTTGCAAGAGCTTGAATAGCTGTTTCGGTGCTATACGTAATGACTCCATCCGCTGTATAGTCTGCGGTAGACTCTTTTGTATTTTCACTAAACCTATTTTATTTTTTATTCACCATTGTACAGTTGCTTCAGATATTGCTCTTACTGCTATATGAAATAAACTGATCAGATTATCGGTTGTATTAATATTTGCTTCATGTAGTTGGTTTTGTAAGCTTGGGGTAAGTTGTAATTGCATGGTAATTTGGTGTGGGATAGGCTGCTGGAGTCTATATATTTCATTTGCATAATTTATAAGCTGATCTACTTTTTTTAGTCAAACCATATCAAAAAATACTTCAGCATAGGGTTGTGATTTGATAAAGTTAATGATACCAAAAAACAGTTCATCGCCATCAATGATTTGTTTGCCCGCAAATACTGTATACATACCAGCAGATGCGATACAATTGAGATATTCTTTATCCGAGCTTCCTTGTATTCAAAATTGAAAATTCATAGAGCATTAATGATAATAATTAAAGCTAAGACACATCGTGTACGCTATTAAGAACTATGGTTCATAGATCAAGATAGCACACAGGCTGTCTTGGTGCTATCATTATAATTAAGTATTTTATAATATCAAATAATATTTATTGACTTGGAATAACGCAGATATGCTTGAAACCATGAGGGGAAAAATTATGAATTATAACATTTTCGAATTCTTCCCAAATCATATATAACTATATGTATGATAATTCTGAAACTATAACATTTATTGTTATGATTGTGTTTCGGGAACTAGCTCAGATGGCTAGAGCGCGCGGTTTGGGACCGCGAGGTCGCGAGTTCGAGTCCCGCGTTCCCGAAATTATGCCAAGGTAGCTCAGTTGGTAGAGCAGCTCGGCTTGTAGCCGAGTATATCGGTGGTTCGATTCCATCAATTGGTTAGATTAGTTCTTATTTTTTGCCAAGGTAGCTCAGTTGGTAGAGCAGAGGCCTGAAAAGCCTTGTGTCGGTGGTTCGATTCCGCTCTTTGGCACCACTTATTGATAAATACAATTAGATACTTAGATTGACGCAATGGAAAAAATTATTGGATTGTTTGATGAGCTCACAAGAGTTAAAGAGGAAGTCTGACATGGCTTTGAGAAAGACTCTAAGGCAGAACAAGTTGCATGGGCGTTGTTATGCGAAGCACAAACACAACATGGTCCATTGAAGATTTGGGCAGATTGTTTTATTGCAGAGAAAGTGTGGAATCCTACAGTAGTATTGAGTAGAATGGGAGAGGTAATCTTCTCGGTGATCAATCAAAGTGTTGATCCTCAGGATGTATCTATTCAATAAAGTCAAAATACAATATATGGTCATATAGCTCAGTTGGTTAGAGCGCGTCTCTGATAAGGACGAGGTCCATGGTTCAAGTCCATGTATGACCACCATTAAAACATTTTACTTACTAAGATATAGTGAGTTTTTTTGTAAGTAAAACCATTGCAATTATCAGCAAGATTTCAGAGACTATAGAAAAGGCCCATATAACTATTGACAAAATGAGTATAATATTTATCAAAAACTACTTTTATTCCTAATTCACTGCATATGCAAAATATTCCCGCAAATCATTATGAAGATGGTAAATGAATGCTTAGAAAACTTAACTTAAATCCTATTTTGGCACATGCACTATGATGACTTACTTTGGTGTTGGGCGGCATGACTAATATAATTCACCAGGATGGTGTAATGGATGCACTGAGAGAAGTTGTTACTGAACATCCAGAACTTAGTTCTCAACTTAATACATGATTATATATGCAGATATTGAATTTTGTTATCATGCTTGCATGAGCAGGCTTGATATTGTATGCTCCAGAACCAGCCAATAAGGTTAAAGAACCTGCAGAACAAGTGCAATAGCTATTTTCGGATACGAAACTTTAATGTTCATTGTATGCTCATATCCTCATCTTCCAGATTCTCATTATTTCGAGCATGTTCAAATCAAGTTTGTTCAATAATGACTCATTCATAAGTTTGCATTGCCGTGAATAGTGCATTAGCATAAGCTTTTTGTGCTGTTTTTCAAAATCATGTACTAATTTCTTCCGAGTGGAATCTGACGGGGTTTATTCTGTTGGGGATTATTTCTTCGCCAGTTGTGGCCCATAGCTTTTGTCCTGGTTTGTCCTCTAGATTATGATAGAGAGCACCTCATTGAAATCCTTGAATACATGCTGTATCTGTTACTTTTGGAATAATTCATCAAAATCTATCTAGTGAACTCATTTGTTTGTCATATTACAATTTAAATATAAGTGGAGTATTCATTATACAAGTAGTCTATTAAGTCAATACTATACATATATAATCAAGAAAGGTAAGATGTGTTCCTATGTGCTTTATCTTGGTAAGAAGATACTTGTTTCACTGTCTTTTTTATATTGAATTTAATATTGACAGTTATGTATAAATACTTAGTATACTTTTGTCATCTTTTGACTTGGTACTATGGGTCTTACCAGCCATACAACATGAAAATCTATTGCCTTTATGAACAAGAAATTATTTTTCGGAACCAGTGCCGTATTGAGTCTTTTAGCAACAGCCATCTTGTCCTTCCAGGTGTACGAACGTACTCATCTGGATGTGCCCAATCAGCACGTCATGGAGCTGGATGGAATTGAAGCCGTCGAATCAGCGTTTTCCGCCCAGAAGCCGATCTTTCTGAAGTTCGGTGCGGACTTCTGTCCGCCATGCCGGGCTATGGAGGCTAATATGAAGGCCGTCGCACCCTGGCACTGCGGGGACGTCATCCTCGCTACGGTTGATATCGTCGAACAACCAGAGCTGGCTTATGTTCTGGCTGACGAAATCGGGCTGGAACTGAATGCCATTCCGAAGCTCGTGGTGCTTTCGCCGGGCCAGGATTCGGCTTATGCCCCTGCGCTCATTCAAGGCGGCTTTGTTCGTTCGATTCCGGGCCTGGAATGGGAACTGCTGAAACTGGGGCACTTTTCGCCTCTGTATTATCTCTTATCGGCAGTGGTACTGTTTGGAGTCGGCATCTTCTGCATGTTCCGCTTCAGAAGCCTATCGGTAGTGGCATAGGTGCCGACATCCACATTATTATCAACTTTGTTAAGGTCTTCCTTTACGAAAAAAAGAGCTATGCTGGTTTACTGGTGTAGCCCTTTTTTAATCTTTTCGTAAGTCTCTTCACCTCTTTGACCAATCCACTACTTTCGCATAATCAGACTACTCTATATTGACTTATATATTAATATATGTATATAATATCAGATTATTTTCTTAATACTTTTAGACTAAATTAATTTAATGTTTTTCCCAAAAAAAGAACCATCGAACCCATGAAGAATGCAGGCATGATTTTTGAATTATCCTATTTTTAATATTGAAAATATTTCTTTTGAGGACTTGATTCCTCTGAATGGATACGATATATCTCTTAAAAAAACCTTTGATAAATCGGAACATGTTGATTGGTTTATGGATAAATCAGACTTGTTTCTGAAAAGAAAGCTTAAATGATATGCATGAAAGTTCAAAACATATGTTATTTCCTCATTGAGCAGTACTAATAAATTTAGTTGATGATATAAAAACTGTCAGTGAATAATCTGAATCTGACAGATGGGTTGCGGTAATGTTTCCTTCATGAGCCATCAATGTCCTAGTGAAATTCTTAGAGAGGACAAATATTGAAAACTCGAGTTAAATAAGCTCTGAGAAGATTTTAAAAGTGACTTGATCCAAAGATTGAGAAGACTGAAATCTCAAGCAACAAACTTAGACATTGTACTATTTGGTTGAAACATATTCGATGTTTCAGATAAAACCAATTATACGGGTTCAAAAAATCACCTCTACTACTATAAAGAATCTTTGAAATTATATGTTCGTTTGATTATTGAAGAAACATGAATTATTCCTACAGTTATTGTATGACCCAACAAATTTAGTTGAAGCCAAGCATTTTTATTGGATACAAGCAATAGAAGACTCTATTGTACTAGATTTGATGGAAGTATTAATAGAACTAACGAATGATTGATTCTGACCAATGATTGGGATAATGAAATAGAAATATACATTGATTTATTGTGTTGACGCATATCGTATCAGGATTATCATGCATTTATGTATTCAAGGGAGATATTTAAATGATTTAAGGAATTAACAAAAGAAGATATACAGTCTAGTATTTTTTCTATCATAAAAAGTGCTCATTTCAATGGATTAGATAACAATGAAATCGATTGACTGATAGCCTCCTTAAACTTAGGTGGTGACTTTTTTAAACTTTATACTCCATTACAATACAAAATACCTATTGCGGAATATTACGAAATTATACTTCTTCTAGAGAAGTTATGATTGGAGAGGAGCTATTTTGTTTCCTTGATCAAAAAAAAATTAATTAATCAAAAATAGACCCAAGACCTTTTTGAGAATATATTCTAATAGCTACTCCATAGCAAGCTTTGCTGCTGTGATTTCTGAAATTTCTTTGGTAATATTTGCTTGTCTCAGTTTGTTGAACTGTAGTGTCAAGGCACCTATAAACTTTGTACAGTTATCTTTTGCGTTTTTCATAGCAATCATGCGTCAAGCGTGTTCCGCGAGTTTGTTTTGTAAAACCATAGCGGTAATAAGGTAGTTCTTGACCTGTTTTTGTAATTCATTTGTTACTGCTTCAGCAGAAGGTTCTAGTAATTCAAATGACTTAGTGCTTGTTTGAGGCTTGAGTTCCACTCATACTTCTTGCAAGAATCATTCAATAGCCTCTTTGCCTAGCGGGCTAATGGTGAAGTGCGAAGCGGATTGAGTGAGAATACTATGGAAAAAGCTGAATACAACATCTATTTGTTGATATTCTCATCCATGTTGCTCAATAAAAGTAAACAGGGGAGCTAGGTCAGATTGATGTATTTCATCTTTCAGATTCAAGTATCAGACTATAGTATATCCTGACCTTTTGCAGTACTCAAATCATTTTTTTCCTATCACAAATACATCAGTATTTTCTTTGTCATATATAGTGCCTACCAGTTTGGTTATTTTGCTATTGAGGCCTCCGCAGAGTCACTTTTCTGAACTAGTTACGATAACGAGTGTTTTTCAACCACTATCTTTTTTGCTGGCATCATAAAGTTCTACCTTATTGGAAATATCAGAAATAAGCTGAGCAAGATCGAGAAAATATTGCTTTGCAGAAAGTACTTTTGCTTTATTCTTCTGAAGTTTGATGGTTGAAATAATCTCCAAGGCTCTTGATATCTTTTTGAGATTTCCTGTAGATTTTATTTTAGTTTTGATGGATTTTAGAGATGGCATAGAAATTTATATTGCTGAATAATAATTGTTTTATATAAAGGGAATATCTAAACTATAAGTAGTTATTTCCCACTTTGGTGCAAGGCAAACTAGCTTGGGCTTTTCTTTAGAACCTTTTCACTCCAATTTCCCCATTGATATTACCAATACTCTGAATAGGAATGCTTCTATCGTCTCAGGCTATTTTTATTTTTTCATCAAAATCTTTATCGAATGATTTCAGAAGATCCACAAGTTCTAGTGCTTTTTCATGTCCTTCTTTGATACGGTGATAGTATCTGTAAAGCTCGCTACTAATCTTCATGAGATCATCATTTTTTGTAATCAACTCTGTCACTTTTTCTTTCAGTAAGAAATTTTGTTGTTCATATTCTTTGAGATCCATCCCTTCTGACTGCATTTGATGTTGTAGGTCGAGAAGATTATTCCTGAGATCATCAACTAGTTTCCTATCTGCGTAGCGAAAGTAAAACACGATATAGCCTATTGCTACACCTAGAACAAGACCAATAAGAGCGAAGCTAAGTTCCATAATACTATGGGGAAAGAGTTATAAATGAAGAGTAATAAGACAACTAAATAGTTTACTTTTTAATATTTTCAAATTCTTCAATCATGCTTTTTGCAACTTCTTCCAATTTATCCTCGGCTTGCATGAGTTGCTCGAATTCTTCTTTGGTTATATATTCTTTTTTATACAATACATCAGCCATAATCTGAATGCTAGCTTGGTTATCTTGTATGATTTTCTTTGCAACAACGTATTGATTGTCTACAATGGTTTTTACCAAACCATCAATTGTTTCTGCAGTTTTTTCTGAGTAAGGCTTGTTGATCGCATATTCTTCGGAAGTTAGATTGAGTGCTCCTATTTCAGTTGTCATGCCATATTTAGTTACCATGTCATAAGCCATTTTGGTAACTTTCTCAAAATCATTTGATGCTCCAGTTGTTATATTATCAGCTCCAAAAAATACGTCTTCGGCTGCTCTCCCTCAAAGCAATCATGCTATATCATCCAAAAACTTTGCTTTCGATTTGAGGTAACTATCTTCGCTTGGACTAAATCGTGTTACTCCTAGGGCCATTCCTCTTGAGACAATGGAAATCTTTTCTACAGGATCCCCATTTGGTAGAAGATAACTAATTATTGCGTGGCCAAGTTCGTGATAGGTAACTATTTTTCTTTCTTGTTCTTTGAGAGTTTTGATCTTTTTTTCTGGTCACATAAGTATTTTTTCAAAACCATACTCGAAGTCTTTTTCAGTAAGCTCCATTCTCTCATCTCTGGCGACCTTTAGTGCTGCTTCATTGATAATGTTTTCGATATCTGCTCCTACGAATCCTGCCATTCTTCTTGCTAAAGAATCAATATTGAATGCTTTATCAACTTGCTTGTTTTTCAAATAGTATCTGATTATCTCTAATCTTTCTTCAAAGTTGGGATTCCCAACAAGTACTTTACGATCAAATCTTCCGGACCTTAGTAATGCTGGATCAAGTGTGTCAGGACGATTGGTTGCTGCTATTACTATGACATTAGTTCCCTGTTCAAATCCATCCATTTCAGTAAGAATTTGATTGAGAGTTTGCTCTTGTTCTTGATGTCAGCCAGTGTGTCCTGCTCATCTTCTTTTACCGATAGCATCTATTTCATCAATAAAGATAATGCTCGGAGCAGTTAGTTTTGCTTTACCGAAAAGTTCTCTTACTTTTGCCGCCCCCATACCTACGAGCATTTCCATAAATTCACTTCCGCTTGCTGAGTAAAAGGGTACATTTGCCTCTCCGGCAACTGCTCTTGCTAACAGTGTCTTACCTCATCCCGGTGCTCAGTAAAGGAGTACGCCTTTGGGTATCCTTGCTCCTACTTTTCTGTATTTGTCTGGATTTTTAAGGAAATCTACTATTTCTGCTAGTTCTTGTTTTACTTCTTCCATGCCAGCAACATCAACGAAAGTAGTTTTTGGAGTATTAATGTCGTCTTTTTTGTTGAGCATGCCGATTTTGATTCCAAATGGCATACCTCCTTTGGGCCCGAATTTGCTTAAGAGAAAAATAAATAATCAGAATATGAGTAGGGACGGTAGCAGATCCAACAAGAACTTTGTAAATAAGTTCGTTTCTTCGTTGTTGACAACAAACTTTGTTGCACCTGTACCTGTACTAGTATTGAGTACTATTCCAAGATCTGCAATAGAAGTTGCTTTTGGTTTGTAAGTAGTATAAGTCTCTATGGATTTTTCATATACGTCTCCCCCAAGCGTTGCACTCTTGAGTAGAAACTTTGTTTCGATTGTTTTCTTTCCGACTAGCTTCTCATCTCCAATAAGTTCAACTTCTTCAAATTGGTTTGTACTGTATTTGGATAGAAATTCATTTAAGTCGATATCATGGGCTTTTGTTACTTTGGTGACAACTTCTTTCCCATTTTCTGTTTGTATGTTTTCATAGGGGTTTAATATGTAGGATAATCACAGAGTTACTGCACCTATAATCAGTACGATTTTTACAATCTTTCGCATAGTGTCTATAAAAGTTATATCTTAAAGAGTAAGTAATATTAACAATATTCTGGTCAATAACAATTAGTAAATTCCTTGCATAGGAGATGTATTATTCTTTTTTGACAAAAAGTTTTTGTAATGAAATTTGCAACTTATTGCTGACTTGTTGCCAGTCGTTTTGTTCGAGCAGCTTATTCCATTCTTCAACTTTTGTTTTATGTGGTAGTGCAATAGTTTTGATAAATCACTTGTTATCAGTGGTAGTCTCTAGATAATTGTTTTTTTCTATTATATCATAATATATTCTTTTCAGCTTATTTCTTCTATTAGATCTTTTGTGAAGCTTGGTAGATAATTGTATAGCAAACTGATTGTAGGAACGATTGGGATATTGAGCTATATGGAAAAATAAGAAATCCGCAGTACTAATCGTCTGTCTACGTTTCAGAATATAGTTCACATCTTTAGTGCTGAGGCGATGTTGTTTTTTGAGCATAATGAATAATTGGCGTCATAATAATATTCTCTTGGGGATATTCCTTATAGATTTTATTAATTTGAATAATAATCCAGTGGTATGGTATCTAGGGTATCGCCAATAAAACTTTGGATGGAAATATGTCCACTATAATTTCCTTTCTTGTACCTGACCGTACTCGTGACTTTGAGCAATTTATCGGGGTGAGCCTTTTTACCTTCTGGGTCTAAGTATACTGGGGTAAAGGTAATAACTCTGGAGAATGGACTACTTTGAGTTCCTACTATAGAAAATGATGAAAAGGTGGAGAGCATGGAAAACGTGCCATCGCTGCTATCTCTTTTGTATAGTTTTGTATTAGATAGTGCGGTTGCTGGTTGAAAGCCATAGCCTTCATCAAACTGTGTGACGAGTATCCGACTTGTGCTTGTACTAGTGTCACTTGGATTGTGAAAGTAAAGTCAACAAGCACCATCATAACTATTCGCATCCAATTCTAAGCAGTTCCATAACCATCACTTTTTTACATTGGTATCGCGACGATTGTAGACAATTTCTATTCATTCTTTGGCCAGCATGGTCGCGGTTGTTTTGAGTTTGGTTCTCTCTGATAGTCCTATATTAGCAATAATCAGATACGATATGGACAAAATTCCTACAGAAAAAACTGCAATGCTTATAAGGATTTCGATAAGAGTGATTGCTGCTATTTTCTTTTGCATGTGGCTATACTAATTTACTACTAATTAGTTACAAGTTGTGATCCGAAAAATCCATAAATACTGGTCCAAAAACTTTCTGAAGGGATCAATCCTGTCTTGAGTTTATGATCCATAGCAACCAATTGATGGTAGAGATCATAAAAATATTCTTTTTTTTCTAGTAATTGATTTTTTTTTGGAAGATAGCGGGATACCGTAAAGGGTGGTAATTTACTATATTTTGCCAATTCTGCCGGGTTCTCTATGCGATGTTCTCGAGCATTTATGAGATTGATAATCCCTCAAATACTTCGGTACAGTAGTCATAAGAACTGGAACTCGTTGTTATCTGCGTGGGCAAAGTTGATGAGTTTTTGAGTACTCTTTTTGTTTTTATCCAAAATAATGCCATCAAGAAAACTTCGCACATCGTAAGTAGCCGAAGAGGAAACAATCTGTGTTATGAGGTCAGTCGTAAGTCTGGTGTTGGGCCTTGCTTGTAGATAAGATTGTATTTTATTGGTCTCATTATCTACTAAGTACATATTTCCATTGCACAATAGCAGTATAAGATCTTGATGTTCACCGCTGAGCTCATTGTTTGGGAATTTTGATTGTATAAACTGCGTTATGGACTTTTTATCCGCTTTGTATTCGTTTAGTTTAATTTGCGGATCACTGTTTTCTAAAAAATATTTAGTCCACTTTGTTTTTTTGTCTGGATTTGAGGTATGGAATATAATCAGATTATCTTCGCTTATTGATCATTTGTTTGCCAGGAAGTAGTCATATAATTGATTGATTTGTTCCTTAGTTGATTCATTGTATTTACTTGTTGTATCTTGGGGGAGTCCGTGTACGATAACGAGTTTTTTTGTAGTAAAAAGCCCTCATCATCGGATTCCGCTAATGGTGTCACTAACGTTAAAGTCTTTTGTAGAAAAATGAAAAATGTTTTCTTTGCCATGTTTAAGGGCAAATTCTTTCGTTCGTGTCTTGAGTTTGAGTTCAGTGAAAAATGGATCTCAATAAAACAGATATATATTTGACATACAATGCACTCTGAGTGCTAAAAATCAATACAAGATATTAATTTGATTCTGATTGTTTGCAAGCCGAAAGCTTAAACTTTTTAGTTCTTAAGTGTTCCTTGATAGAAAATGAAAAGTAGTTCTGATAGAGTCGAATCATATTGAGAGACTATTTTTTGAAATGTAGATCATCAAGTTTTTGTTGATTCTTACCATTTCCTTTGCTACTATTTTTTGCTTGGCTTTTGAGCTGATCGAGTTTCTCTCCTATGAACTTAATTTTTTGTTCTACGTCAAATTTTTCTTCGGCAGCTAATGCTCATTGGAGTGCGTATTTTGTGACTGTTTTTTTGAATAGTGCGAACTTGCTTGAAAGTTGTCTATAATATTCGATTCGTTTATCTTCTGCGTATTCCTTAGCATTGTCTTCGAATTCGACCAACTCCGCTTCAATACTTACTATCTTTTCTTGCAACATAGCAACGATGCTATTTCGTTGAGTTTTTGCTTTTGAGATCATTTTTTTTGTATCTAGCTGTTTGATCTGCTTTCTTGCTTCTCCTGTAGTTTGTTTTACGTTTTTTACTACGCTATCAAGATTAGTTTCGTCTATCAATTCTTTGTTTGTAGATACGAGATATTCTCAGGCTATCTTTAATTTATCGAGTCCTTTCGCAGCATCTACTTTGGATTTGAATCCTTTATCTTTTTTATATCCGGAAATAAGCTGACCTGTAGCGACACCGAGAATAGATCGCTTAAGTGCATTGAATAATCGTCCCATGAGATAAGGTATTAGGAGATAAAAATATTCTAGTATGATAGAGGATATTTTTCACACAATTTCAAGACCTTGCTGTGTAGTATCTGCTTATCTAGCATATTTGTCAAACTGTTATCGGATGATAAGCAAGAGTTGATAATCGCTGCTAGAGTTATCATATCGTCCTCCCTGAGTCACCTTGTGGTGATTGCTGGAGTTCAGATTCTGATTCCCGAAGGGTCTAATGCGGGCCTTGGGTCGAAAGGTATGAGTTGTTTGTTTACTGATAACCCTATTTCTTCAAGTGCTTTCTCTGCAGTTTTCCCAGTATGTCAGGTCTGTGTATCCTCGTATTCCAATGTACTGCTTTGTATTTTTTTTGTGACATCCATTACGATGAGATGGTTATCGGTACCTCCTGTTGCAAGAGTCCAACCAAGCCTAATAAGCTCCTTTGCCAATGTTTGTGTATTTTTTATAATCTGATGACAATATGCTTCTCGGTTTATTTCAGGATCGAGTATTTCTTCAAAAGCAGCAGATTTTGCTACTAGCACATGATCAAATGGTCATCATTGTACCCCGGGGAAAACTCATTTATTAATACCTTTTTCAATGCTAGGGTTCGTATCTTTTTTATAATATATCAATGCCCCTCTTGGTCATCTTAATGTTTTGTGAGTTGTTGTAGTTATTATATCGAAACCTGCTTCAAATGGAGATTCTATACACTTTCACGCAACGATTCCTGCGATATGTGCTATGTCAGCCATAAGATATGCATGGTGATTATGTTCTTTAACGAGTAGCTCATTAACTTGTGTAAACTTTTCTCGTTCAATACTTCTGGGATAACTTGAAAATCCTGCGAGAATGAGTTTTGGTTTGTGCTGGATGGCCAATTCTTTCAGATTATTATAGTCTATATATCAGTTTGCATCTACTCCATAGTGAATAAAGTTGAAATACTTACCGCTTGCATTGAGTTTATAGCCATGTGTGAGATGTCATCCTGCATCAAGTGACATTGCTAAGATGGTATCTCCAGCTTCAAGTAATCCCGTATATACTGCAAGATTAGCTACCGAACCAGAAAGCGGCTGTACATTTACTCATCGTGCTTCTGAATCCAGATCAAATATCTTGAGTGCTAGTTGTTGCGTATAGAGTTCTAGTTCATCAACTACTTCATTGCCTCCATAATATCTTTTACCTGGATAGCCTTCTGAGTACTTATTGGTAAACACATTGGCATAGGAATGAAGCACATTCGGGGATACGTAATTTTCTGATGCAATAAGTTCTAAAGAATCTTGTTGCCTTAGCAGTTCTCTTTTTAAGAGTGAGATAAGATAGTCTGAAATCATCAGTATGCTTGTTATGAATTAATCGGATATGGCATTAGTATTGATATTCGGCTCAAAAGCAATATTATAAAAAAAGCCTCCCCTGGGTAACCAAGGTTGGCAAAATAATTTCATTCCCCGTCTCCGTATCGGTCTTACTGTATTGCATATTCTATGCCCGAGCTGATGAGAATCAACACAATGACGTAGATGATATCGTTTTCATCCACCCATTTAATCAACTCGTCGAGGAAATAGAGGAACGCACCCACAAAGATGGCGATGCAGGCAGTGATGATGAGCACGTTTGCGCCCTCACCGGCCTTCAGATATTTGAAGATATCCATCAGCCAGCTAAATACCAAACAACCTGTAAATACCGTACACCATGGGTTTGTTTTAGCAAATTGTACAAGATTTTGTTTCAGCATGTTAATTCTTTTTGCACTTTGTTTGAACTCGGAAATCGAGCATATGTTATATAACTAAAATACCGTTTAAGTCAATTATTTTGTCGCTGTGTCACAAGATGAAAAAGAATCAGATTATTCCACATATTCGTATAGAAAAGATTTGATATGAGTGAGTATGACTTGCAAGTTTGCCAGATGGAAAAAAGCTAATAGTAAAGTGAGGGGTATTGCCCGGTATGGTTTGTGACCTGAGAGTCGTGAGGAATCGCAAAGACTATGCCGAATGCCATGTAGTAGATATTGTTTCAGTAGATAAAGAATATGCTACTGGCGAAATTAAATGTCCTCATTACTTGTACGCTAAAAATGATATGCCAGTTCACAAGTCTGGTTGTGGTGGCTGTAAGTGGCAAATAGTTGCATATGGACAGCAGCTTACTATCAAACATGATATTGTGGTGGATAGCTTTCGTCATCTTGGTAAAGCAATTGAAGTGCTACCCGTTCTTGCGAGTCCTGAAATATGGTGATATAGAAATAAGATAGAATACAGTTTTGGTAAGTTCATTTCATGAAAACTAGAAGATAAGCAGACTCTGAGTGACTGGTCCTTAGGTTTCCATAGGCAGGGCATGTTTGGTAAAATTATTGATATTGACCAATGTTTTCTGGTAGATGAAAAAGTGAATAAGATATTCAAATATATCAAAGCACTACTGGAAAAATCTTGACTACCTGTTTATGATCAAATGAGGCATGAAGGAGTTCTAAGACATTTGTTGATGAGACAGGCAAAAAGAAATAATCAGATTATGGTAGTTTTATCTGTTAGTGGAGAACTTATATCTCGTGAATGAACCAATAATAGCTTAATACGTATGCTGCAAGAAGATAGCTGGTTGAAAGAGCGTATTACTACTTTTGTTTTGATTGTTAATGACAGTTTGGCTGATGTGGTTGCGACCAGAGATAGTAAGTTTGAGACCTTGTGGGGCGATGGGATTATTAATGAAACGTTGAAGATCAAAGACCAGACATTAAATTTTGATATATCTCCATTATCTTTTTTTCAAACGAATAGTACTGGTGCAGAGTTACTCTATAGTACAGCTATCAATATGGTAGGAGATGTTCAATGAACAATATTGGACTTGTATTGTGGGACGGGCACTATAGGTATTGCCTTTGTAAAAGCTTTACAGGATTCAAAGGGGACTGGTAATGGTGGGGTTTCATTGATTGGAGTAGAAGAGATAGAATCTGCTGTAGCGGATGCATATAAAAACGCTGAAGTTAATAGGTTGAAAGTAGACTATCATTTCTTTGCCGGTAAGGTGGAGAAGCTTTTGCAGATGAAAGACGGTGCTCTAGATATCAAAAGTTGAGATTCTGAACTGGCTATTCCTGCTTCGGATCTAGGTTTGGTTATAGTAGATCCGCCAAGATCTGGTTTGCATGAAGGGGCTGTGCAAACTCTCATTGAACTCAAAAAACAAACTCCTCATTTGAGAGTATGCTATATTTCTTGTAACCCCGTCACCCTTGCTAGAGACTTAAGATTGTTATCTGAGGTGTATACATTTGATACCGTGCAACCGGTTGATATGTTTCCTCATACCTATCATATTGAGAATATTGTAGTGTTGAGATAAAGTAGTTTAAGTTTTAAGAATGATCCTCGTCGCGTGACCGCAACGAGGACCGTGGAACAGTGTTTGTTTTGTTTGTCCCGTAATTCTATTAATTACTTTTCCGTATATGTCAATGTATTGTATCAAGCTATACAACTTCAAAGTTTCTTGATAATATCTGATAAAAAGCTATGTACTGGATATGATGACTTTGGGAAATCGTAATATCTATCATATCCTATCAATTATTAAGCTCATTATAGGCTTGTTAGTTTTGGTGATTGTTTATATCTATATAGATCCTTTTCAAGATCCTGAGACGGGCGTAATCATAGGTTCGATAGGATTACTCTTTTTGGCTCGAGGTGGAACGTATTTTATATTTTATGCTGCAGGTTTGCAATGGAGTGACCATAAGGTTCAGCTTATATCAAGTCATGCTTATAAACTTTCTCTTTTGGTAGCTTTATTTTTTCTTACTAATATTGTATTTTTGGTTGTAGAGTTCTGGACAGTAACTCATAGTCTGATTATTCTTCTTATTTTCTGAAGTGTTTATCGGCTTATTTTCCACAAGCCTTTACCGGAGCATCATACGAGTATTGATATGGTTATAAGCTGAAAGCAAAAAGCGAAAAGCAAAAGGCTTGATTCTGATGATTCTCAATGAGATAAAGATAGTCTGAAGGATGAGGATTGAATTGAAACTGAAACTGAATAAACTATAAGAAAATCCATGGTTCCATCGTTCAATGGATAGGACATGCCCCTGCGAAGGGCATAATGCAGGTTCGATTCCCGCTGGGACCATTTTGCTACTACATTAACATTCCAATATATAGCTTTATTATCGTCTCAGTATGAGAATTCTACTTATTGATAATCACAGTAAACATAGTGAAGCATTGAAATTATTGCTTGCTCAATATGGATGAGTAACTGCTATAGACAAAGATAATCTGAATGCTTTCCCAGCTTTATGATATGATCTGGTCGTTCTTTCTTGAGGCCATGACTGTAGTGTTATAGGTCATGAAGCATATTATGAACAAGAGTTACATTTCATTACAACAGCAAAGATTCCTGTTATTGGTATTTGTTTAGGGGCACAACTTATTGCTCATGCTTTTGCTGCTACACTTAAAAAACTACCAAAAAAATTAGAACTCTCTTTAAAACTTGATTCTTGTAGTGATCATTTCCAATTTTCTAGTAAAGACACTGTGGTTGCGGAGAGACATTGGTGGTGTGTTACGCAGCTTGGAACAGAATTAGAGTGATTAGCAAAGTCCCCCTATGGTTATGAAATATTTAAACATAAAAAAAGACCTATCTATGGATTACAATTTCATCCTGAGATAGATACTTTGCATTTGGGTGGTGATGAGCTATTAGACCTAATAATTAGAAATGGTCTAGATAGATAAACATTCTATGTTCATAAGAACTTCAACTTAAAGTTGGTAGTCTATCGTATGTTCAGATTTTCCCTACGCCCTCCGCTCATAATATTCAATTTTGAGCGCCACCTATTGTCCTGTTTCATACTACAACTCCTATTGGCACCTTAGGTCCATTTCGTTCCAATAGATAGACTCCTCAATGGAGATGTTTATTAATATAGTCAAGTACTCTATCTTTTTCTCCAAGTCACAACGTTGCATCGAGTATAGTTGCTATCTCTAATCAATGTTTTCATGGAGAAAACTCTGTCGCATTGTGTGCGACGATCTCAGTGATTTTTATGTTATCTGGATTCATGTTTTTATTTACTTCGGTAAATTGATTGTTTTAGTATAAGTATATAGCATATAATGTCAATACTATGATTATTATTAATCTATTATTTTGTCGTGGATTTTTCAGAGAATATACTTATTATCAAGCTTATGAATGCATACAGAACCCTAGCTATAGAAACGAGTTGCGATGATACCTCTTTGGGTATTATTACTTTTGATAACGGAGTATTTTCTTGTGAACTGTTAAAAACCCATAGTCAAATAGCTGATCATCAACAATACGGCGGCGTGGTACCAGAGTTGGCTTATAGATTACATGAAGAAGAGATATTAAAAATAGTCAGAGAAATTGGATATGATCAGATTTGAACATGTGATTGTATTACTGTTACTAAAGAGCCCGGTTTGCCTGGATCACTGGTCGTTGGTAATGCTGTGGCAAGTATGTTGTCTACATTTTTGCATAAGCCTATTCAGAGAGTCAACCATATTTATGGACATATATTTTCGTTATTGCTTGATAGAACCATAGAGGAACTTGTTTTTCCTTGGTTGATACTTACTGCGAGTGGTGGCCATAACGAACTTTATATTGTTGAACAAGTGGAAGCTAAAAAACAAAACCTAAAGATAACAAAACTTGGATATTCTCTAGATGATGCGGCAGGTGAATCTTTTGATAAGGTCGCAAGAATGCTTGGGGGAACCTATCCTGGCGGTCCTCGGATCGATCGTATGGCTGAAAAGTCAAAAGGGAACAAGGATTTTCATTTTAAAAGAATTATGTTAGATGAAAACAATATGTTAAACTTTTCTTTTTCAGGAATGAAATCACAAGCATATCAATTACTCCAAAAGCGTCCTTTGGAAACGCTCTCCGAACAAGATAAAGCAGATATATGCTGGGAGTTTCAAGAATGTGTGACGGATATATTGGTCAATAAATTGCAGTGGGCTGCGGTACGTTATAATGCAAAAACGATTTGATTGGTTGGAGGCGTCAGTGCGAACGATAGATTGTTTGAAAAAGCTCAAATAATTGCTACTAAAATACCTCAAGCACAAATCCTTAGACCAACAAAAAAAGTCTATAGTACCGACAATGCAGCTATGATAGGAGTTGTAGGTATATTACAATCTTTATGATACTTTTAAATGAACAGAGAACTGATCAGCGAGATAGTGACTATGCTAGAGTCATGAAAGTTAATTCTTTATCCTACCGATACGGTATGGTGAATTTGAGGAGATGCGACAAATGAGTCGGTGATACAATCGATTATGACATTGAAAGGGAATAGAGAAAATAAACTATGATTTGTGATGCTGATTCATCCTCAGCATATCTGAAATTATGTTGACTGCGATATAGAAGAGATCACCAAAAAGATAGATGAGATTTGATGACCCGTTACTTTCAGATTTACAGATCCCAAGGGGATCCCCCAGTCAATGTTGTTGCAATCTGAAAATACTGTGGCAATGAGGATTCCTTTTACTTGCAAGTATTTGATGGATATGCTAGAGGTATTTTGAAAACCTATCATATCTACTTCTGCAAATATCACTAATCATCCGTATCCCTTAGTTTTTGAAGATATTGTTGAGGAAATAAAAAATGGAGTGCAGTATATTGTTCCGCCAGAATTAGACCAAGGAACAAAAAAACCAAGTACGATTGTATGATATGGAGATAATATACTCTTTAGATCCTAAAGTCTGTATATAGCATCTTTATGACACATACACTATGGGCCAATACAACCCATCCCTCAGTATCAAATCTTTATAATCTGCCTAGCCTTTATGACACCCAAAGATCAGTTTATAATTTATACTCAAAAACTCTTAGGAGAAAAAAAGGTATCAAATACTGCTTTATTAGTAGAGGCATTTACTCATAAGTCCTTTTCTACGGAATCCAGCAAGCCCTTGGCTCATAATCAAAGACTAGAGTTTCTTGGAGACAGTGTCTTAGGAAACATCGTTGCTGCTCAATTGTATCAAGATCATCCTGATTTTGACGAAGCTCAGTTAACCTTGTGGAAAATATCATTGGTCAGAGAGGAAAATCTTTATGAAGTGGCCAAAGAAATCGGACTTGATAAAGTAATACTGATAGGAAGATGAGAGGAGAAAAAAAACGGAAGAGATAATCCAGCAATATTAGGGGACTGCTTAGAGGCATTGATTGGGTATATCTATCTAGATATGGGGTTTGAAATAGTAACAAAGTTTGTTCTCGACTATATTTATGTAAAAGCACAAACGATTGCTTTGGTAGGTTCTAAGAGCTGGAAATCGTTGCTGCAAGAGAAATTGCAAGCACAGTTCAAACAGCTACCAGTGTATATCAATGAAGAGATAGAAAGAGATGATAAACTGAATTATATTAAGTACAAGAGCACAGTGGTGTTGGGACAGAAAATGTTGTGAGTGGGTTATGGTTTGAGCAAAAAGAAGGCAGAGGAAGATGCAGCAAAAAATATTGTGGATAAATTGTAGATGTTATTTGTATATGAACATTAAGATGAATGTAGAGGCCTTGGCAGATCAGATTATTTCCATTTATAAGACTTGAACTATTCCTCTTATTTACTGACAAACAGCAACTGGGAAAACGAGGTTGAGTTTAGAATTAGCAAAAAGATTCCCCATTGAAGTTATATCGGCTGATAGTAGGCAGATCTATAGGTATATGGATATTGGTACAGATAAAGTGAGCCAAGTTATCAGATCTCAGATTATACACCATCAGATTGATATTGTTGATCCCGATCAAATCTATACTGCGGGACAACGACAAGTAGATACCTACAAGATTATTGAAGAAGTTTTTAAGCGTTGAAAGATTCCAGTGATTGTAGGAGGTACTGGTCTGTATATTGATACCGTGGTATATAATTTCACCATGGGCATAGTAGAACCGAATCCTGTTTTAAGAAAAGAGCTGGAAGAAAAGGAAACAAGAAAACCTGGTATACTTTGGGATACGCTGCATACCATAGACCCTGTGGAAGCAGCAAAACATCACCCCAGTAGTATAAGATTTATCATCAGGGCACTAGAGATCTACTACCAAACCTGAGCCCTCAAATCCGATATTATGAAGAGGCAAAAGCCAAATTACCCCCTCTTGATGGTTGGTTTGCGACAAGATGTGAAGATGGGTAATAAGCTGATAGATGAAAGATTAGAGCTGATGATTCAAGATGGATTGATTCAGGAGGTTCAAGATTTGTTGGATAAATGATATGATCCAAAATCCAATGCTTTGCAAAGTATAGATTATAAACAAACAATAGACTACTTAGAAAAGTTAAAAATTGAACAGCCTTCAGCCTTCAGCCTTTTGCATTCGGCCTATATGGCATCATTACAGATAGCCAATCATCAATTAGCTAAAAAGCAAAGGACCCGATTTCGTAGATACAGTAGGGATAATGAATATCATAATGGCCGAGATGATCAAAATAATATAAGATATCTGGACTTATATTTACCTGATTATATATAGTAACTATTTGTCAATCTGGAGATAGTATCTTTGTGTGCGTAAGCCTTGAATTTCACTGGTAGATGTATTTAATCACCATCAAATCTCTATTTATTTATTATCGATTATTGGTATGACTGCAAATTCACAAAAGAATGCAAACTTTTGGGACACAAACTCGCACTTGATTACTAGTGTAGCAAGCGTCCTTACTTTGCTTCTCGTTGTCTTCAATACATTCGGCGGTGCTGGTGTTAAGAGAGCAATTGAAGAAGTAGAGGCTATGAAAGTTGGTGGCCAAGAGAACTATGAAATTGTTAAGAAGATTTACGCAAGTGACGCTTTCAAGGCATCTCAGAAGAGTTCTTTGGAGTCTGCTCAACAACAAATGGCTTGAGCTGCTGCTGAAACTACGCCTACTGATACAACGGCTACTACGCCTGATGCAGAAGCAACTGCTGACGCAAAAAAAACTATTACTAAAGAACAATTAGAAGCTATCAAGAAAACTGGTCAATGGGATGGTGCTAAAAATGGTAAAGTTATTTTACTTGAGTATAGCGACTTACAATGTCCATTCTGTAAGAGACATCATGACAACGGTACTATCAAATCATTATTAGCAAAATATGATGGTAAGATTAGTCACTCTTTCAGACATTTCCCATTATCATTCCACCAATTTGCTGCACCAGGTGCTAACGCTGTTTTGTGTGCTGCTGATCAAGGAGGAACTGATGTTTACTACAAGTTTATTGAAGGTGTATTCGCTAAATCACTTAGCTCTGAACAAATATTGTTTGATGTAGCTAAGGAATTGAAGCTTGATGAAGCTAAATTCAAAGACTGTATGGATAAAAAACCATTTGCTGCTACTGTTACTGCCGAAATGAACGAGGGTCAAAGCTTGTTTGGTGTAACTGGTACTCCAGGAAATGTAATGATCAACACAGAAACTCTTGAATGGGTTGCTGTAGCTGGTGCATATCCTGCTAGTGAGTTTGAAAAAACTTTGGATCTATGGACTAAGTAAACAAACAAATAATTGTTTAAGAAATGGCCTGCTTGCATTCTTGTAAAGCGGGTTTTTTCTAGATTGATTTGAATATAAGGATTATTAAATTAAGATTCTAGCCACTACTATTACATTACCCATTTTTCATTATTAATTATTCTCATGAGTAGAGAGCAAATTGGACAATTTCTGAATGATATCACGCTTATGACCGATACAGAGCAACAAGATGGTGATGTGGTGAGACTTATGACCATACATGCTAGTAAATGACTAGAGTTTGAATACGTTTTTGTGGTTGGTTGTGAAGAAGGTAATTTTCCTGGTAATAATTCTGTTCTTGATCTTGATGAATTGGAGGAAGAAAGAAGGCTAATGTATGTGGCCATAACCAGAGCAAAAGATCATCTTTTCTTGAGTCATGTAGACTCTCGTATGATATGGTGAAAGACTGTTTCAAGCAAAGTTTCAAGATTTATAGAGGAATTGCCTACTGATTTACTGAAATCTTATGATCTAGGATCTACGGGTTCCAAAAAAAGAAGTGTGGACCTTGATGCGGGTGATAGAGTAAGAAATAAGTTGTTTTGACCTGGTACGGTGAGAGAGATCTGGTGAGATGTGGCCATTGTTATCTTTGATAAACCAAGTGTAGGTCTTAGAAAACTGGATAAAAGAATGGTAGTAAAGATGTAATAATCTGATTATATTTTATACAAACAAATTATATGAAAACTATACTAACTGGCTTACAAGCTACATCGGATCAAATTCATATTGGTAATTATTTTGGGGCGGTAAAGCCCCTTATGCAAGATATCAATAACCCTGAATTTCATTTTTCAATTATGGTAGCCGATCTCCATAGCATTACTAAAGTACTTAATATCAAAGATAATTATCCATATAATTCTTGGACATACAATGCTATCAAAATTTACATTGCTTCCGGGGTTGATATTGAGAAAACTGTTTTATTTAAACAATCTGACGTACCAGCACATTGTCAGCTTGAGTGGATATTGGCATGTATCACACATCTAGGTTTTATGCAACGTATGCATGCCTATAAAGATGCTGAGAATAAATGAGAACTCAACCTTATGAGTATGGGAAGCGTTTGTTATCCAATTTTAATGGCAACAGATATATTACTATACGATGCAGATATTGTACCGGTGTGAAAAGATCAGCAGCAGCATGTAGAGTACTGTGTCGATATCGCACAAAAGTTTAATCATCGCTATGGTCCGGTATTTAAGGTGCCTAAACGACAAATTTCAGAAGAAGTAGGTGAAGTGCCTGGTCTTGATGGTCGTAAGATGTCCAAGTCTTACAATAATTATCTAGGTATGCTGGATAGTCCAGAAGTTTTAAGAAAAAAAGTAAATAAAATCATGACTAGCGATTTGTTGCCTGATGATGCAAAAGATCCTGATACCTGCAATGTTTACCAGATTATTAAACTGTTTCTCAATGAAGATGAACAAAATAACCTGAGACAAAAGTACCAAGCCGGAGGGATGAGCTATAAGTACGTTAAAGATTACCTTTATGAAAAACTTATTCTCTTTTTGGAGCCAATCCAAACAAAATTTGCTTGAATAAGTGATGAATATGTACAGAATCTTTTAGCAAAGAATGCAATTATCGCTAATGAAGTGGCGAATAAGAAAATTGATCAAGTCTACAAAGCAATAGGCTTCAGATAATATTTATGTTTTATTACGATTATTATGACTTTAAATCCAATAAAGAAGATTACGTACTATACTCCGAGAGAGCATAATGATCCCATAGGTACTTCTTGAATCTTGCAGAAGTTAGGGAAAGAATTGTGACTACTCTTTGGAAAAGAAGATAGGATTGATGTGGTAAATTGCACCGATGCTAAACTTGTTGTAGAGTTCAAAGGTTGAAGAAAATTTAGTTATAATCTGAGAGAAGAGTATAACTTAAAACATGAATTGATTGATCATGTCTTATTGTGAACTGATGACCCAAATCTACAGGCTGAATTGGCTTTGTGAAAGTATGGCCTATAAAACTTGTTTATAGTAAAAGCCTCGTTTATCGAGGCTTTTTAATATATTTTTTCTGTTCTACTTCTTGATACTAAAGTTAATAATGCCTTCTTCTACGTCGCATTCTCCAGTATAATCTGGATTCTCAATTGATCATGCGATGGTACCAAGTGTTTCTCTGGCGATGTAATCTCCATATTGAGATAAAATACTTTCAGCTTCAAAGCCAGATATAGTTAAACTAATTCTGTCGGAAACATCATAGCCAGTATTTTTTCTGGCTTCTTGGATGGATCTGATAAGTTCTCTTACGTATCCTTCCAGTTTTAACTCTGGTGTTATAGTTGTATCTAGCATAAGAACTAGATTTCAAGAAGTTATAATATCTCCCGTAAGATCTCCTTTTTCGTATCTCATTTCGTATTCATCTGGCTGGAGTATAATGTCTGACACTTTGACTGTATTGTCTGACAAAAGTTCAAACTCCCCGGATTTTGCAAGAGTATTTATTTCTGCAAATCTTGAGCCGAGCTTCTTACCTAACAACTTTGCATTTGGTATACAGATTCTATTTATTTGATTATCTAGTTTTGCATCTACGATGAGCTCTTTAACGTTTAACTCTTCCAAAATAGTAGTTTCGTATTTTGGATTGATTTGCTTATTAATTCTGAGTGATTGAAGGGGTTGCTTTACTTTGATTTTAAGCGAACCTCTCAGTGAAAGACCAAGCTCCACAATTGTTTTAGTTAAATCCATATCTTGTAGTAATGTAGTATCAACCAATGTGTTAATCTTACTCGAGTCAGTTCGATAATCCAAATGTACCGACTCTTTGTTTGTAAGATTTCTATAGATATACTCTGACAAGAAAGGCATAAAAGGTGCCAGTACTTTGCATAATTCTATAAGAACTACATATAATACATCATAACCAGACATCTTATCACTATCATTTTCAGATTTCCAAAATCTGCGTCTATTGCGGCGTATATACCAATTAGTGAGATCATCCATAAAACTAAATAATGGGGCGGTTGCTTTTTGAATATTATAGGCTTCCATTTGTTTATTTACTTCCGTGATGAGTTCTGCTGTTTTTCAGATTATTCGTTTATCAAGATCGTTTTTAAATTCATAACCTACGAAATCACTAATACTGTGCTTAGTTGGAGCGAACTTGTCTATATTTGCATAGGTAGTGAAAAATGAGAAGCTATTCCACAAAGGAAGATTCACTTTTCTGATTATTTCTTTTCGTCCTTCTTCATAAAAATTCATATCACCTCAAACGAGTATAGGACTAGATGCAAAGTACATCCTGAGGGAGTCAGAACCATGTGTCTTCATACTTTCTTCCGGATCTGGATAGTTACCATAGGATTTGGACATTTTACGACCATCATTTCCTGCGAGCACACCCGTACAAACAACATTGGTAAAAGCAGGGTTATCAAAGAGCATGACTCACAATGCATGCATAAAGAAAAATCGACATCTCACTTGACCTAGATACTCTGCAACATAATCTGCAGGAAAGGATTGTTCAAACTTTTCTTTATTTTCAAATGGATAATGTACTTGAGCATAAGGCATAGATCCGGATTCGAGCCATGGATCCAATACTTGCGTTATTCTCGTAAACTTTTCACCTTCACGTATTCACCAAATTGCATCAATATAAGGACGATGAAGATCAAATTCTTTATTCTCTAAAGTATTTCGGTATTTCTCTTTTCAATTTAAAACTCTCTTTTCGAGTATTTTACTTCCTGTTTGATCCAATGCAAATATATCCTCTCTGCTGCCGCATACTATTATTTTCCCGCTTTCTGCTACCCAAACTGGCATTGGAGTTGCCCAATATCTAGTACGACTAATACATCGGTCAGGAGCAGATTCCATGGATTTTAAAAATCTACCATGCTTGAGATGCTCTGGTACTCGATTTACTTTTTCATTTTCAGCGAACAATCTTTCTTTGATTGATTTGATGTCAATAAACCAGTTGTCTTGCGTTTTGTAGATTAATGGTACTCCTGTTCTTGGGCACATAGCAACCGAGTGAGTAATAGACTCTTTCTTGAAAAGTAATCACTTCTCTTTGAGTTTGTCCATCACAAGATCATTCGCATCGCGGTAGTATACTCCTTTCATATCTGCTATTTCCTCGGTATAGTTCCCTTGTTCGTCCAGGGCAGCAGATTGAGTTAAGTCATGTCTTTTTCCTGTTTGAAAGTCATCTTCTCCAAATTCAGGGGAGGTATGTACGATACCTGTTCCATCGCTGTCAGTCACATAATCAGCAAGGTATACTTTGTGATCATTAGTGCTTTGTCAGACATAGTAATCAAATGGTGCTTGATAACTTAATCACTGAAGTTCGGCCCCTTTAGATGTATATATAATCACATATTGAGAAGGATCTTTATAAAACTTAGAAATAAGGTTTTCTGCTAGTATGAAATACTCCTGTAAGACTAGATCAAATAGCTGTAGGTATACTATATCTTTGTTCACTACGAGTGCCATATTTGCTGGTATAGTTCGTGGTGTCGTAGTTCGTGCTAAGAAGGAAAATGGGTACTTATCTCAATTACCTTGCAACGCTCAATGTTCTACTATTTGTTTGTAGTGGTAAAGATCTTTGAAGGTTCTTATCTCTTCTTCACTATCTATGATAGCATTATTTATGGTGAAATTTCGTCATAATTCGTTTTCACTTGTTCATATATATGTATACCCATATGCAGTATGCTTATCTGACTCTAATAACTGAATCTCTCAATGTATTATCTCCGCTTCATAAAACTCTAGATATGCTTTGTGTGAATTTCTAATATCTTTGTGGGCACACACTCTTTTTCAAACCTTTACGCTCACTCATAATTCTTCCTGTAACTCTCTTTCTAGGGCTTGAGTCGCAGTTTCTCATAAATCTACTTTACCGCCGGGAAACTGCCAATTTCCATGTTTTTGATTATAGACCGATAGTATTCCACCTTTACTATCTTTGATTATAGCCTGTGCATAGCATATAAATCCGTCTTGCGTGGCTTCATATTGATTTCAATCTGCTAAGGCAATGTCTTTTCAGATTAGTGGAAATTTCACAGTGATAGCCGGATCAGCAATATCTGCATAACTATTATCCAATGCTACTTCATAGTTACTAATTGGCGTATTGAGTTTGGTAGAGTATAATGATACTCTCTTGCCTTCATAAATCATACCCTTATCTCGTAGAGACTTGAATACTCGCATAACAGATTCCATGTAATCATTGTCCATGGTTTTGTAGGCGTTTTTGAAGTCCACCCATCTTCCGATATGATCTACATATCGCTCCCATTGGTCACTGACATTTTTGGTGTAATCATAACATGCTTCAATAAACTCTTTAATACCATGTGCTTCAATTTCTTTGTTAGACTTATAGCCGAGTTTATCCTGTATTTTTTGTTCTACATAAATTCCATGGCAATCCCATCCTCGTACTCTTTCTATTCTTTTCCCTTTTTGCGTCCAGAATCTTGTTACGATATCCTTTACTACGCTGCTCAATAGGCTTCCATAATGTGGTAAACCAGTAATGAATGGTGGTCCATCGTAAAATCTATAGGCATTCTCTTCGGATCTTGTTTCAATAGACTTTTCGAAAATTTGATTATCTTTCCAATATTGTAAGATTTCTTCTTCTAACTGGAAGAAATTTGGAGAACTAGGAAGTTTTGGGAAAGACATCGCGAATGGACCTAACAGAGTAAAATGTAAAATTTATATAATAATATTGAAATGTATTACAACGCTTTGTAAAGTAAAATTCACTTAACTACTGCTTTCTAGTTGATAAAACTGCACAAAAGGGTAAAAGAAAACGAATAAAAACTTGCTTTTGGATTTCATTAATTCCTACTTGTTATACTCTGATGTTTCAACGAAGTAAAAAAAAGATTATACTCTTTATAGTACTTATTGTTTTCAGTGTTGATACAGTACTATCTGGTACTATTTTTTGATGGAATAAAGCACGAGCAGCAGAAACAAACTTTACTGATATTATCAGCGTTTTCATTGATAAAAATATTGCTGCCAGTGCAGGAAGTGACCTTGATTGGTTTACGAAACAGTATTTGTGAAGAAATTACGACAATGCTCAGGTAATGGTATTTCAAATTGACCCATCGGGAGTCTCTCCAGCGGATATGGCTAAGATCAATCAAAATCTCTATTTGGAATGAAAAAAATGAGTTCCTAGTAGGTTGATCGGGACCGTTCTTATTGGTGATTTGAAATTACCGGTGGTCAATAAAGACTGATTTGTTTTTTCAACTATCTATCCGTTAGTAGACTTTGAAAAACCTAAATATTATTACGATAAGAATTCAGATTATTTTCTTTATCAGTCCGAAGGCAATAGCCAACCTGAAATACGGCATAGTGTGATTAACTTTGCGAATGATACGAGTAAGTACAAAATATATCTAGATAAACTGAAACAGTACGCTGCGGATCCGCAGTCGTGGGTGAAACAAGGTGTATGGTATGATGATATCATCCATCAAAAACAAACTCTCAACGCTGATAATATTTCTAAATACGTTAACAATGCTGTGTTTAGCGAAGACGTAATGTACAATAGATATACCAACTTGATGGTTGATATCTTCCAGGCCTTGCACAATAGTGGAGTAGTAGATACTTTGGGTGACTATGATGATCAGGTTATTAATAATTTGGAAGATCCTTATTACAATGATCCAGAATTTCAGGAAGTGAAAGATCAATATAAAGGTCAGATAGAAAAGTTTTGGAATTTGATAAAATCACTAAAATCATTGGTAGGTTCGAATAATACCGACTCTTCAGATCCAGAGCCTTCAAATTCTGCCTTGGGCACATTGCCCAATAGTAAGTTTATCAATACCTTATTTATTCAAAAGGTGGTTGACGGATTTATGAAAGATTATGTAGAGTTGTATGGGACCCTCTATTTTGATACCAAAGAGAAAAGGTTGCAGCTTGGTGGAAGATATGTTGCTGGACAAACAGGTACTGCAGTAGATGATCATATTACGATGACTAGTAGATGGGATGAAGTCAGTAAGCAATTGTTAGCTGATGCGAATACGAAGCTGGAAAAAGCACTTGATGATAAAATTGAGCAGGAGGGATATAGTATGAATGTCTTGGTTCCGACTAGAGTGGATATCAACGGTTGTAACAATGTAGAAACAAAAGACTATGATGCGAAGAAATCGTATGAGGTGTACTATTTTGGTAGGCCGGCTGAGGAAATTGATAACGCTGAGGATTTTGGTATTTACCGTGGTACCTTCAATAATATTAGATCACTTGTAAAGCTTGATGGTTTCGACTATACCAGTTGGATGGATGCCCAAGAGAATCAATCAATTGGTGCAACCAGGGGAGAGAATGCAAGGGAAGTGGAAGCACATAGAGGCTATGATTTCTCATTGATAGAATACGATCAACAGGAATTTGAAAGGGTAAAGAGTATTATGCCTTTTAGTAAACATAAGAAAAAAAGAAAAAACATTGATAAGTTTATCAACTATTACCGAGCAGGATATACGCCACTCAATATTGACCCTAACAGTGAAGATGTGAGACTGAACCAAACAAGAATGGACTATACACAGTTGTGGAATCCTTGGAAGAATAGAACATTGGGCGGACCTGTATTTGATATAGCTTGAAGTAGAATCACTACTCCTGATAGGAAAATTAATTTCAGTTATGGATCGGATGATGATGAAGACGAAGATGATGGAGATGAGGATACGCCGGATATTGTTACTAAGTCTTATTCAGGTTATTCTGATAGTTATTTAGGAGCAGACTTTTTTGGAACTACCTTGCAGGTTGCCAGAAATAATGGTAAGTGGATAAAAGTTCAGAAAAGAAAAGTAAGAAAAAATGGTAAGCCTAAGAAAAATCGAGAGGATGTTAGACTATTTGCTTTGGGTGGATTATCTAGCAATGATGGTTTATTCCTCAAAAATCCTAATGATGACGGCTATATTACGATAAATAGTTGTGCGAGCAATAACCGAAATCGTTATTTTAATTCAGTTGATAGTAGATATTTCCATAAATCACCGACTTTAGATGAGCTCTACGGTAAGTTCACCAATCTCAATAAGGTTAAAATGGATATCAGCTTCGGCTGTGACTCTCCTGATAATGGCAATTATGCTGAGGGTCAGCAGTGCCAAGGAATAGAGTTTAGACGAAGTGATTTCTTACCGGGCTTTAATGATAATTCCGCCTCTCCCTGGTATTTATCTAAGGATGATTATTTTATAACCTGAGGCAAGATTTATTTCAATAGCACTGCGAAGTTTTACTTTGCTGGTCAAGATATTGATTTGAGTAACGTAATAGGTGAACTTACTGGTGGAAAAATAAAATTTCAATATGATGGTAGAAATATAGCACTAACGTATGCGAATGCTACTTTTGATTGCGAAGAGCTGGAGACCGACGTAGAAGAAGGTCTTGCTTGTGTGGGTTTGAGTTTCGAGATAGATCATAGGAAGCACTTTATAGATTATAAATACTTTGACTATGATACTACTGGTCAGGTTATTTCATTTTATCCCTGAGCAAAAATTACTGTCATGAGCAAGGATTATCCCTTGTGAGGCATGGTGGTCCAAGTCAATGGTGATAAGTGAGAGTTCTCTGGCAAACAACTTCAAATAGGTGGTATGAATGAATTCACCCTCGAGAGACCGGTTGATTCTCCTAGGTATGTCAATTTCCAGGGAATAGGAGGGGATAAGTTGACTTGGGTCTATCCGAATATGTGGAAAGTGGCGGTCTATAAAGAAGTAGATGGTAAAAGAGTACTTAAAACCATAGAGGAGATACAGGATGCTTTAAAACAATATCTGCGTGATAAAGTAAAAGATTACAATAATCAGCTTCAAGACCAAAGAAATAAGAGATTTGATTACTATAATGGTAACGAGTGAGGAGCTGCAAGAAGAAACCGAATTGATAAATTTGATAATTATGATACGAGTATTTCGCCTTTAGTGCATGAAGATAATACACAGCTTAATCTGAGATCTTACAAGTTGTTACCTGAAAATTTCTTGATTGATGGCTTGGCGACGACACGAGAAGGAGAAGCAATCAGCAGCAACGATATGCTTAAGGTTATTGCTCAGCAGCTCTATCATCAAAATGTGATGCGGTTGCAACTGCCAATTGACACCAGTAAAAAAGTCTTGGATGAAGTGAGTTTGATCCAATCGTTTGCCGATATTAATCATAAATCCAGGGAACTTTATTCCGAATACTTAACTGAGCAACCAAAAGATGCTTTTGAGAATGTTCGTGCATATGATTTAGATTTACCTTATTATAATCTTAGTGGTTACGAAGCTGGATATATCAATAGTGATGGAGCGGACTATGTGCAGTTTCAAACAGTACCGCCACTAGTGAAGCTTATCCAAAAACAAAAAGCAAAAGATACTCCTCCAAAACCAAAGACGGCTGAAGATCTAGACACCAGCAGATGTGCGAATCTTATACCTGCAAGTTATGTGGTGTCCCTATCAAAACGACCTGCGGCATTTAAGTGCTGGCTTTCTGATATCACTTCTTCAAAACTTTTTGATGTAAAGATTTCTTTTGCTGGCTCTGCAAATGGTGTCTTTTGATTGGGTAGTGATGAAAACAGTTCTGGACGACTGGAAGATGCTTGGCAGCAAGGTACTGATCAGTTTAAAACCGAGCGGAAAAACTATTCTCAAGGACGAAGGGCTACGGTGAAATGAGAAGATACGGGTATCGCTCCTGATGAAAGAAGAGAATTGGCGAAACAATTAGATAATCTGATCATCAAACCTACTAGTTTTTCTCCTGCTTTGACTGCGTGAGTGAGACTAGCGATTTCCACCAAAGAGGATTTGTGATCTTATACTATTCAGATTTCTAGTACGGGTGCCAACTGTTTGAAATATGTAAATGGGTCTAACTTGTGCCAATCACCGCAATCTTTACAAATAGCATGACTGTATTCCAGCAATTATGATTTTACTTTCACAAAGTTGTTTGAAGGGGTTGGCGATATGAATATCCAAGTTAAAATTTGTAAATCTAAATGTGTTTATAAAAACATAGTAATTGCTGTCCAGCCATCTGAAATTAGTAAATTAAAGTTTGTACACCCTATGGGTGATCAGATCTATCCGGTGGCGAGAGGTGTGCAACTGCCTATGATGACCAATGCTTTTGATGCATATGGTAATAGCATTGGAACTACCTTATATGATTTTATTGTAAAGACTTCTCATAAAGGGTGACTCATCTATGATAATGAACTTACTCAACAATTTCAAATCAGTTCATTCACCGATGCAGGGTTTCTACTAGATACGATTTCTGTGAATGGAAATAAAGAGACAATAACTATTGCTCCAAATCCTTCTTTTGTCGCTCTCAATCCTTCATTACCAAAACAAGAACTTACGTTAGATATCGTGGATCCGAATGTGAGTATCATTACTAGTTCTACCGTAGTTCAGTTACCAGAAAGTAGTAGCGATTTAGAAAAGACAAGTGATGGCGTCTCTTACACAGATATTTCTAAACTGACTAAGATAAGAGTGGTAGTTAATAATGGTCAAAAGTTATATGCTGTTGTCTCAGCAAAGTCTCTATGAGGTAAGTTTATTGCTGGTATCAAAGGTACAAAAAAAATAGCTAAACCGAACAATCAATATGCTACTGTGGAGACATTCATTCCCGTAGAGGAGGTGCTTTCTACTGGAGGTTTTGTAGAGTTTTATCTATATCCCACTATGAAAGCAGGAGAAGATAGCCTCCAGATTCAAGTTGGTCAATCAAGTAAAAATATTACCCTTGAGGTAAAACCGGCAAGTCCCAAAAAGACCAGCATCAATATTGATACGGATGTAATGGATTTGCAATGAAAGGTTGATGGTACTATAGCAGTCACTGATATCTGGTGAAATATATTACCAACTTCTGTGAATGTATTATTATGAGCATATGGCAATATTACTGTTGACGGAGTAAATGGTTCTGGCAGTGTTATTGCTATTGCTTGAGAAAAGCAAATTACTGTTCGCCCGGTATATCCCTGAGGACAGGGTTACTTATTTGTTACTATACAATGAGTCCCATTTGATCAACAATTTCCTGATTATCGTAGTATACTTGTGCAAAATAGAGCACGACCTATAGAAGATATAAATGTAGCTTACCTCAATCTTTACGGCTCAGATCGAGCGAACCAAGTTGATAAGCAAACAAATAAGATAATCTGACCAGCAGTTCTTACGGACAGTAATAAAACTTTATCGCTTACTACTCAGTATGGAGATCCATCTCAAATCTACAAAACATTGTTCGCAGTAGATAAGAAATGACAGATCAAACAATGATGAACAGAGAGTATTGAACTCGCTTTGTCTAATGAACAACTTGGATATCATACTGAACAGTATGGGTTCTTACCTATCGGTCAAGCCAGTAGTTTTGGTATGCAAGTAGTTTCA
Source organism: uncultured Candidatus Peribacteria bacterium (assembly GCA_964563595.1). GTDB lineage: Bacteria > Patescibacteriota > Gracilibacteria > Absconditabacterales > Absconditicoccaceae > CALMFT01. The sequence goes on from CAZLWR010000001.1 coordinate 57,067, forward strand.
AGTTTGGATGGAGGGCTTGCCGGAAATGCTTGGGCTGTTAAGGTTTGAGAAATCAGTTCTACCATACAATCAATTGTGGTTGTAGGCAAGCAGTTGCGTGTCAATGATCAGATTATTATAGATTTGCAAAATGCTGTATGGGATACCAAGGTAAGTATAAAGTATGCAGGAAATATAGGAAACTATACCAAGCGAAATATATATTATGGTAATGACATTGTTGCTCAGTTTATTCAAACATATGCTTTGGATACTACCTATACTGATATGCGAAGATCTCTTGTGGATCCTACAAGGTATACAGTGGCGGATGTTTTGGTATCTCAATACCATGATCAAGGAATCGGTATACTGGATAATGCTGCTAACTTGAGCGACGAAGATAAAAGCGTTCCTAGTATCCAACATAGTGAGGATAGTAAATATAATATTGGATTTGGTGACACCTTTAAACCGCTTACACAGTTTGCTCAAGGTAAATCAGTGGGTGAGTCTTCTGTCGCCTTTGCAAGTGAGTTTGTTCTCAATCTGTGAGATCCGACCTACCGTATTTATGAAAAAAATAAACTAGTAGATCATACAAATTATGATGGCTGACTTGGTGTTACTGCTTTCGCTGATCCCGATAAAATTATCCAACAGGTTATGGACATAAATCGAGATAAGCAGGGCGATAGGGATTTATTGGTAGTATACGCAGACGGTTCGGTAAGGCTATTGATATCAAAAGGTAACAAACAATATGTTAAAGTATGAGACTTGGCATATATACAAGACGGCATCCAAAAACTCTATGTAGGTGATGGTGATGGTGACGGTTATCAGGATCTCTTTGTGCATACGATGGCCAATCAGTTGAGATTCTATAAAAATTATGAGTGAGAAAGAATTGATGTAGATGGTTATCCTATTTGTCTAGACATAGAGGGTGGGGATAAAAATCTAAATGGTGTCTGGCAATGGTTTCTTACAGATCCAAACAATGATAAAGTTACCGATATTGTTATAAATGATAAAAATAATCAGATCAAATTATTCTTGGGATGAGGATGATCTACTTTATTTAATTTATGATTTGGTTGAGGAAATTATATATCCAAAGATAAGTATGCTTGCGACCCGGATTGGAAATCCAGACAGGAAGGTAAAATTGCTACTATCAAGTCATTCGCCCCAAAGCTTGATGGCACGCAAATCACTGACGAATCTTTGGTGCATCGAAATGGTCTTAGCACGTCAGACACAGGAACTATTAATCCTAATGTGGATTCTGCAGATGACCTGGAAGATCCTGATAGGATTAATGTCGACATACAATTGGGTAATTCTAAAAAACCAAAAGATGTTATAAATCTCGTGAAGAGTCAGCTTATGTCTACTTTTAATCCGCAAACATGGATTACGGAATATACAAATTCATTAGATAACACCATTACTCTTGATGCTGCCTATAAGCCAGTATATGAAACAATTCCTGGCGAGACCGTTTACAAACAATTGCAGTCGTTACTTACCACCGATAAATTGGCTTCCTATAAAACCTTTACTGACTTAAATGGTGGTAAATTAGAAGATGGCGATATAGTGAAAATAAATATTACTATCCAATGAAAGTGAGCAGCTAAGGCAACTTATATTGAGAAACTCTCTGGTCCGCGGGAAATTCCCGTCAGTGGTACCCAGCAGGTATGATTTTTCCAAGGTAACTTGAATTCAGATTATACTTTCATTTTGCAGCCTTGACCGAGTTATGTGTTTATGATTGATAATATAAACGTATGAGCAACAACAAACTTTGGTTACCATGTAGTATATAAATCACAACAAATAGTAACTATTCAGCATGGAGAGTGATTTACTGATGTCAATGGAGTAGGTGGATCTATTGGTAAAAACCTTATACCTCATGCTTATGCCCAATCGGATAATACGCCGCCTTGGCTTGAGATAACACCTTTGGACGGATGTGCCAAGTTTAAATGGAAGATTACTACTCCCAATATATGACCCATTTTATCAAATTGGTTTGTAGAACAAAAGATTGACCTAGAACAACAGATAAAAGATAAACAGAAACAAGACGAAGAGAAATATACCGAAGGCATGAGTGATACGTTTTCTGATCTGGTAAGTGATACAAAGGATGAAATAAATAGTGAGCTAAAAGATACGTATCTGAGAGAATCCCGGAGACAAAAAGGTTTATTGAAAGACGACCCCGCACTCAAAGCTATTGAACAATTTGCTTATACTACTGAAGCACTCAGCAATCTCAGTATCAATAATAATCTGAAAATAGGAGGTTTTGGTGCGGATATTGATCAGTTGTTGGATAATAAAATTGGTGAGCTTACAAAGGGACTTTGTGAAGGATTTAAAGTTGGGCAAAAAAACTGTTCAGGTATACCTATTTTGAGTAGTCTTCCGCGAAATATGGCTTTCTTGTCGCCTGGAGATATGCAGGTTATGGGATGTAAAATTTGGAAAGATAAGGGTATACCATTGTTGCGGTTCCCCGCAACCTTACAAACCCCAGTCGGTCCGGTGCCTTTCATAGGACCTATTGGCCAAAAATGACCGGGAGATGGATTCTATCGATTTGGTGGATGAACTTATACGTCTTTGATCAGAATGTATGTCTCACCCACTTTAACAGCAAAGCTGGGAATTGGTATCTGTTTCGGTCCTTATACAGCCGGTATTAAATTACCAAAACCCTTTAAGGATATTATGGGCAATTGTATCGTATTTGCAGTAGATCCAGGACTTGGTAAATGTGAGCAGGTGAATGAATGATGACCAAGTGACTATAGTTCTTATGTTATCAATAAGGAAACAAAAGAACTAGATGATACCAATACTTGTAATGATGACATCACTGTTAAGAATTCTCCACTGAAGTTAGTAGAGACCTCAGTAAATACTGCTGATAACTGGCTTGATTCTGTTCAATGAGAGCATGGGTTGGTAATAAAACTTGGATGACACGCCAACCTCACCAACTACAATAGTATTGCTCTCAGCGATTTTGTTACTAAGGTAAGACTTGAGGGTGGCAATCCTTTAGATTTACAGATAAAGGGAGCAAATGATAAAGGTTTAGTGAGCTGTCTTATCAATCAGTTCGCTGATAACCAGATTAGATATATCATCAATAATCTGACTAGTATGGATATCAATATTGTCTTACCGGATTTGAGAGGCTTGGGAAGACAAATAGTTGGAGTAGCAAATGTATTCAATAACAATGCTTGGCAAGAAAAGCAAAGCAACGAAGCGTTTTCTGATTATGCTTCTCAATATGAAAAAACTCTCAAACATAATACTGGTAGTCTCAAACAATTTGTAACAGCATGACAGAGTAAACAAAAACTTACCAAAAGACTCAATACGGTTCTATCAAATCCTTTTGAGAAATTAGCATTATTTTTCGCTGATAGTGAATTAGTAAGGATCAGTAGTAGAGATGTGTTGGTAGAAATACCTTGGATATATACGGAGGACATAGTTACTCTCAGATGAGTATATAGAGCTTGGCGAGAGAGAAATCAGCCGGTCCTCAAAGAACGACAGGACTTTGCTATTGATTTTGTGAAACAATGTGAGGCGAAAACGGACGATTTCGAGAGACAAAATTGTATGATAAGAGCCAACAAAATTATACAACTCAATAATCAACTAGGCCAATTTGAAAAATCTATCAGAAGGAATCTTCAGGTATTGGATGAATATGGTGAATTTCCAAGTAAGGTATATGACCTATTGCATGGTTATGACACTTATATTTATGATCTATTTAATTTTGCTTATGGTACTATTGATGCAGTAACGAGCTGGCTATCGAAGCTTGCAAGAGGATTTGAGGCTTGGGTAGACTTTATTGTATCCTTGATAGGTATTCTTAAAACCCGGCAGGTATTGATTGATTTTTCAGTCAACTGGAAAGAGAAATGCAGCAAATGTACGGTAGATAATTATTCGGCTTATAGTTGCTCCTTTAGTAAGTTTTGTCCCAAATTACCGGTATTTAATATACCTCCATTCAAAATACCAGATATTACAATTGATCTGAGCAATATAGATTTACGTACTGATATTGTATTACCGAAGTTTAGGTTCCAGCCTAAAAGAATCTGATTATTTGATAATATTAAACAATTTGGTTTGCCTGATGTGCCGTATCCTACGCAAATTGGATGGCTAGATAACGAAATCAACCTTAAGCTACCTTCTATCCCGCTGATACCATCACCGCCAGATTTGGATGCAATTAGCTTACCAAGCTTTATTCCTCAAATCAAATTCAAAGGTCCTACACTGCCACCAGCACCGAAGATTCCTAAGATAGCCCCAGAACTTGGCTTAGCAATTGATATCGCTGATTTCATTGGAAGAATATATTGTTTGGTAAAGTGAGGTATTGGATTGGTCGGAGAAGCAGGGCTCAAGTCAAGGATTGAACAAATGACTCAAAGAACTTGGGCAGTAGAACCATTCGATAGTCTCAAGTTACTTATACCAAATGCTCCTTTGCAAACTCTCAATCTCTTCAAACCCCAAAGGGACGAGGGAGGCAGTTTAGATTTCAAACTGGAAGCCTTTGCGGATGTTAAAATGTACTTTGATGGAGTGTATGGATTATTTGATGGAATAGCCGAAAGTATCAATACTCAAACAAGGAAGGTGCAAAGAACGAGTACTGAGGTACCTGCTTTACAGACAGTAGGTGAATTTATAGACAAGGCTAGTTCAACATTCATTGATGCTACTGATAAAGCAACAAACGAGAGTATTCAGACCAATATTAATATTAACCCTTTTGGTTACGTAGAAACATCAGATTATCATTCAATCAATAGTAAGATCAAATGAGATCTTGCTTATTTCACTGAAAAAGATGATCAGCCATTTGCACAGGGAAGAAAATTGCTTGCTGCTGATATTGTTAGATCCTATGATTTAGATACCACTGTGAGAATAAATACAAAAGGTATGGATGAAATAAAAACTCAAGTTAGTGAGGTATTAAATCAAGAGTTGAAAGAAAATAGTGAAGTGAAGAATTGGATACAACAGGATTGGGACGGTTGGCTTGATCACATCATAAGTACACAGTATGTAAGCGACGATAAAACACTGTATTCCTTAAAAACAAACCTTCTGGATATAGATCAACAGACTTTGGACTATGTTGGTAATTACGATATCGCTAAAGAGTATGTTGCTACCGAAAAAACAGTGATAGATGGGTATGTCAACGGTCTTGCAAATTCGGATTATGAAACTTTAGGTATGCAAAAATCAGATTATGATAGATCAGCAGAATATTTGAATACTCTGAAACAGAACGTTGATCTGGCACGAAACAATGTAAATGCTCCCAAACAAGAAATTGATTCACAAATGCCAGCGAATGTGGATGTTAATTGATGAGAATGAAAGCAACAAATCAATTGTACCTTGTGTAATAAAGAACCTGGTGATCCTGTGCTACTTTCTCAACAAGGCGGTAACACTAATTCACCTACGAGCAATACCTTTGCACTTGGAGGAGTAGATGATCCAACTAGATATCTCAATGGATACTTTGTGAAAGGAGATGACGATAATTACCACAATGTTATTACCAATATGGATAAGTGAGAACAACTTAGTAAGAAGAGTTTCGAGAAGGATATTACCAATGATGGGTTGCATGAAGTTGTCTTGCGGGATGAACACAATGTGTATATCAAATATGCAGATAAAATTTCAAATACTTCTAACCCAAAACAAGGGAAGCATGTTGCAAACGTTGTTACTATCGTAATAGATTCTGTTGCTGATATGGAGAGCCAAGTAGATGCTTACGGCTATTATGGCAGTCGAGCTGGTAAGACAAAAATTCGATCTCAGGAGCGGATGCCTAAGGAATGGGAAGTAGCATGACAAGCTTATCAGTCTATGACTTATACGGTTTCCAATGAAATTGAGTCTGCGGGTGACGGCGTAGTGGGATATGCAGTGAGATATACTGATACTATTACGAAGACGCTTAGTAAAGATGCCGATTATGATTATATGATTATTTTGGATACCGCATTGCAGGGCAAACCACTTAGCGATATTGATATTGATGGCGTCCATTTGCAAGCCGATGAGGTGCAGATTATATATGTTGATCCGGGTCAGCAAAGTATCAGTGCTGTTTTGAGCAATTTACCTAGGAGATGGTACTATAGTCAGATCACTAAGTTATCGAGTAAACAACAGGTAAGTAAATTATTCGGATTTATTCCTTTCGGATCAAAAGATACTCTGACAAGAATTTATAAATCCTCTCCGCGATCCAATAATGAAACTGCGGGCATGCAGATCATTGCTGATACGAGTGCTCCTTACGCTGATGTGAAATTGGTTCGTACTCAAAAACCACTTGTTGTTGCTCAAGGAGATAGTATGTTTGGCACGATAAAAACGTATTACACGCTTAGCGGTAGTTGGTATGATGACAGTAAGGTAATTAAAAATCGAGTATACAGCGGTAACGTACTTATTGCATCCGGTGATCATGATCTTATATTCGTATCTGGCATCTATTCTGATAAGCCAGTTAAACTTACTTACCAATTGGTGGGACAGGATAGTGCTGGTAACATAGGGCAGAAAACCGTAGAAGTAAATCTATGATTGCCAAAGATTACCGTCGATAATGTTGATACAAATACTATATGACAATCTGATGTACTCTCGAGTTTGAACACTGATATAGATAAGTGAACTGTGCAATTTGTGAGGGTGAGAAATGGAGTAGAATCTGTTTTGGAATCCGTATTTGGTAAGAAGAAATTATTTGATACCATCACAGATCAATTAGTAGTTACTTGAGGTAAATTTGGGTTTAAACAAGATATAGGCTTTTACGATGCAGATGGTAAGTATCTCAATGTAAGCCTAACTCCTGCTGGTCAGATAGTAAATACTAATCCTGCAATAAAAGTTACTGTGGATTTCGTGGATAATGTTCCTAAGATTGTATTATCAAAAGATAATCAGGAATTATATCGTATCTACCTTAAACCAAAAGCATTTGATAGCGCTAAAGGTATCACTATTTTAAATGGGGCATACGACACGTTGAGAATGCCAGTAAGTACGCCTGCGCTTGGTCAGTTTGCCGGTGGTGTATGTATCAAACCAAAGAACGGTGTATGTGAGATTATGATTGCTCCGTCAGGCTATATATTTATTTCTAAACCATATCATAGATTATATAGAGGATACTATAAGTTTGAATCTGGGAAAGTAGTCTATGGCATACAAAAAGGTAAAGAAACGGTAGCTGAAGTAAGAGTAGAAGTAGAACCAGTCAAAAACTAAATCGATAATTTTAAAGCGGAGTTACTTATACTATGATAGTACTTTATTCTAAAGATATTATTGCTCAAAAAAAACTCTTTCTACAAGAGCATTTTGCTACTCAACAATATAAAAGTAAGTACCTAGCTATATTGTATTTCGGTCATGACCCTGTTATATCCGTATACGTAAGGAACAAAATCAAATTTGGATATGATGTTGGATTGGAAGCTAGGTTGTTTGGGCAGGAAAAGTATTATACGCTTGAAGATGCATATGAGTGCATAGAGTCTTTAAATAAGGATAAACACTGCGTAGGAATCATTATCCAATTGCCTCTTCCTTCTTATCTGCAAGATTATCAACAGTCTTTGTGTAATGCTATTGCTATTGGAAAAGATGTAGATGCTATGACTAGTGCTATGATGGGTAAGATAGCAATGGGTTCCCCAGATGCAATATATCCTGCGGCGGTATGAGCCAGTATACAATTATTAGATTTTTATAATCTGAATGCCATAAGGGGTAAGCAGATAAGTATTATCGGGCAGAGTAATTTGGTAGGGAAACCATTTGCTTTGTATTGCATTAATCAGTGAGCCCAGGTTCATAGTTTTGGTGTAGACGGTGATCCTGAAGTTATGAAAGAAGTTTGTAGAAATTCAGATTATATTATATCAGCAACCGGAGTTATTGAATTGGTTACTAAAGAGTATGTAAGAAACGATAAAACCCAGATTATCATCGATATTGGTTATGGTATCAAAGATGGTAAAGCTTTTGGTGACGTTGCATTTGAACAGGTACAAAACTTGGTCCATGCTATTACACCCGTACCTGGTGGGATATGACCTATGTGTGTATGTCAGTTGTTTGAGAACATACTATTACTTACAAAGGATCTTTCTGAGAGATAAGAAGTCTATTTTGAATAGCAAGTATCTTTTGTGCTAATAGTTCTGGTTTTTCCTCATGAGGATTGTGCCCTAGATCTGCTATAACTTCAAATCATCCCTGGGCAATATGCTCACAAATTTCTTCAATCCTTTCTCGTTTAAAGCGCTTATCTTTTTCTCCGTGCAATACATATACAGGTGTATCTATAGATGTTAGTATATCCTCGATCCAGTTCATATCTTCTCTGAAAAGATTAATCGCAGTGTAATAAAATGCTCTGAGGAAGTCGGGATTCGATGCTTGCTGGAGATAATCGGGAAAGAAATAGTTCATATTAGGGTTGTGTTTATCCGCATAGAGTACATTAAGTCTCTTTTTGATGAAATAATGCAGTAAGAACTTCCCGAGTTTATCAAGTTTCTTTTGCCCAATAAGATTTTTGGAAATGCGGAAAAATTGCTGTGTCTGTTTTGTTTTTTTGGCTGTATATTTATCAATACGACTGAGTACGTCGTATATTGGTAGAGATGGTCTGTAATACGCTGGATTGAGGCAGATAACGCTTGATACATAGCGTTTAACATCCTCATCATGTGCAACTGCCGTTGCAATAGTACCTCCTATAGAATGTCCAAGAAGGGTAAAGCTATCTAGATCCTTGGCATCAACAAGTCTCAGTACTTTCATTCTTGCGTGCTGAATAATTTTTTCCGAAGTTCGTTGGTCTATGTCTCCATGGAGTGATTCTAGAGAATCAAGACGATTGCCATGTCCTTTCAATGATAACGTGTAGAAAATTGCTAGATGTCAGGTGGACCATAGGCTTTGTTTGAGCAGATCAAAACTTTTTTCTGAACCACCAAATCAATGCAAGCATATGTAGATAGGTGCATTATGAGCCTGAGTAATGACTACCGGATTGGTAGATTGATGAAGAGTTTTAATGATGGACTCTTGTTGTCATCATTGGAAACTTGAAAGCGTGCTATAACTTATGGTATATATTTTTTTGGAGTCTGTTTGATCATCAAGAATCATGTGAAGTGCACTACTGTCATTTAATAGTGCTGAGTCCAGTGGATCTCCTGAATAATCTGATTTAGTGACTTGTGTTATCATGGTATAAAGCGGTTTTGTCTAATACGATAACTCGTATGAAAAAATTATACAATATTTGACAAATAGCAAGGGTAACTTATGATAATTTATATTTTTATTATTGTATTGTTTCCCAGTGTACTCTTGTTTGCTCCATGGTGTCTCTATTTCTGATTGTTACGGTACCGTCTTCGAGTGATTGATGATCAATACAGACACAATACGGCGTACCGACTTCATCTTGTCTACGGTATCTTTTACCAATATTCCCACCGGCATCATATTCACATTTGTAAGTCTTTTTCAGTTTATCATATATTTTTCTACCTAATTCTACCATGTTTTCATCTTTTTCTATCAAAGGTAGTATAGCGTATTTGATTGGTGCAATCTCGAAAGGAAACCTGACTACTACTCTTGTTTTATCATCACTGCCTTCTCCCTGCGAAGCAATGGTTTCTTCATCGTAAAACTCTAGCATACTTGCCATCATACAACGACCTACTCCCATAGATGTTTCTACGCACCATGGTATATATCTCTGACCTGTTTTTGGGTCAGTATATTGCATACTTGTTTTTGAATATTCTTGATGTTGCTTAAGATCAAAATCAGTACGATTGTGAATGCCTTGCACTTCTCCAAATCACCATGGGAAGGCAAACTCGATATCCGTAGCTGCTGCTGCATAGTGAGCGAGTTTATCGTGATCTTTATATCTTAAATGTTCTGGAGATATACCAATAACCTGAGTCCAAAAATCCATACTTACCTTTTTCCGCTCATCAAATACCTTCATAGCGTTATCGGGATCGGCTGGTACAAAGTATTCAATTTCCATTTGTTCGAATTCTCTTGTTCTAAACAAAAATTGACCAGGAGTAATTTCATTGCGGAATGCTTTACCTATTTGAGCCAGACCAAAAGGTATCCTATTCCTCGTAGTGTCGCATACATTTCTAAAATCAGTAAATAAACTCTGGCAAGTTTCTGGTCTCATATATACTTTGTTTGATTCGTCTGCTACGGGTCCAAGGGTAGTATTAAGCATAAGATTGAAATTTCTGCATTCTGTCCATTCTGGCTTTTCTTTTAGTCCCTTTGGTCGTATTTCTTCTTCAACAATAAATCTTCTCATGTTTTCATTTCCTCGGGATTCCGGAGATCAGTTGAAAAATTCATATTCGCTTGGATGCTTTTTATATGAGTCCTTTTGTCTGCCTTCGATATACTCTTCGATAAGTTTATCTGCTCTAAATCTTTGTCCGGTTTTTTTGTCGTCAATAAGTGCATCACTAAATCATCCTACATGACCGCTTGCGATCCAGGTGGTAGGGTGGGCGATTATAGCAGTATCCATCAAGATAACATCATCACGCTCTTGCGTATAATATTTTACCCAAAGATCAGTAATATTTTTTCTCAACAATGCTCCATATGGTCCATAATCCCATGCATTTGCTAATCAACCATATATTTCACTATTGGGATATACAAAACCCTTTCTCTTGGCTCGTGATACGATTGTTTCTAGTGGGAAAGACATGTGTAATGAGGCATTTACTGGATTAAAAAATGTCACTCTATGGTTGATAGAGGACGGTATTTGTAATGAATTAATGATCCAATGCAAACAAATCCTTGTTTATCCATCGAATTTTGCTTTTCTGTTGGCGAGCGTTTCGCCTCTTTTGCGTTTGTTGTTTAATCTTTTTTCTTTTTCTTTTTTTGGTATCTTGGTTTCTTTTCTTTCTTTGGGTTCTATGAGACATAGTTCGATCATCTGTTTGAGTTTGCGAACGGCAGTGGCGAGATTGGTGATTTTACTTCTTGTTTCTTGGCATACGATAGTCAGTTTCCCTTCTGCATCAATTTTATTACGATACTTTTCTTGTATTCTTTGTTTAACTCCCTCAGGGAGTTTCGTATTGCTCAGATTCCAATAGAGTTGTACTCTGGACTCTGTTTTGTTGACATGTTGTCAGCCCGGTCAAGAACTCCTCGAATACTGCGTTTCCACTTCTTCTCTTACGATGCTATCAAGCACTGCTTGATCAAGTACTGGGTATTTTGTTTTGCTCATACACGAAGTATAGCGGATATTGTGTTTTTTTCAAGTTTTCTGGTGATTTTGTGCATATGTATCCCAATAGATATTGTATCCTGCTGGAAAATCTGTAGTATCAGATTATATTTATTTTTTTATGGGTGATCCGCTTATGCTTCAAGAGGATTTGTATTTTCATGGCGTGAAGGCCCTGATTACAAACAACGATAGAAAGATTTTATTGTTGCAAGTAAATACGATCAGTCTTCGCAATCGAAGTGGTGATCCTTATTGGGATATGCCTTGAGGAAGAGTTTGCCGTGGAATGAGTATTGAAGATACCTTGCAAAGAGAAGTGAACGAAGAAATGTGAGCACATGATATCACTATAGAACATTACATAGGTACTGCTTTGTCACCTATCAGGATACCCTATGGAGATACTGATTATGGTTTATTTTTATCGGTATACGATTGTTCTATCTCCGACTGAGATGTTGTGTTGAGTGATGAACATCAGGCTTTTGAACGGTTTGACATAGAAGATGCATTACACTTATTATCAGTAAAGTATCCATCCTCATTTTTGGATTTGTTAAGGTGATATTTTCAGAAATAACATATTTTTATTTATTTACTGTCTATTATTTGTCTCATGAGACATATGCTTGTACTATTCTGATTATTAATGATTTTTGTAAATCCATCGTTTGCTCTTACGGTAGAGGTGCCTTGAGATGCTCCGACCCTCAAAGATACCAATGTGCCGAGCTCGCTCATACAGGGTAACTCTGACAGCATTATTACTTTAGTACAGCAGATCAATGATTATTTGTGGTTTACTATCGCTGCAATTTGTCTTGCTGTAGCTATTTATGCTGGTATTAAGTTGTTGCTGGCACAGTGAGAAAAAGCAAAAATGCAAAAAGCAAATGAAACGTTAGTTGGTGCCTTGGTAGGCGTATTCATTGCTGTATTCGCTTACGTTCTGGTAAGAATAATAGTTAATCTTTTTTAAGATTTTACTTGTAAATAGAGTGTCAAAATATCAATCCCCTAGGACTTTATTGTGGCGAAGAGCACAAAAAAAACTACAGACCTGTGGTTCGTTTTTTAGTAAATATGGTCTAAGAGCTCTTGTTTTTATTCTTTCATTCCTGATTATTACGTGAGCTGTAATAGGTGTTCTAAGGGCTTTGAGCGGACCCAATTGGACTATAAGTGAAGTGGAGGTACAAATTGATGGAAAAGGTAAGTTGTATGATCACCAAGATTTATTGAAATATTTGGAAAAAGATTTTAAGGACGTAAATAGGGTGGTAGCTTATGGTTATAGACGAAGATTTTTTTCTTATTATGAAAAACAACTTCCTTGGATACAAAATATGAGGATGAAAGTAGATAATGGTATTGCTTACATTACGGTGGAAGGTAGAGCTCCTCTACTATACATTCAGTCTCAAAATCGTTATTTTGCTTTTGCAAACAATAGGCTTATTTCTGTTCAGAAGATAATATCTGTGCCCTCAACGGGCTCGGTGACTATCCCTCAAATAGAACTGACCGGTATGATATCTTCAGGTAATGGCCTTACGTGATTGTTTTATGGAATGGACGGTGTGAGATTGGTCAAGCAATTGCAACTTATTGTAGACAATATAAGTGATTTTAAAAAACTGTATTATATCCCAGGAGCAAGAAAAGTAATTATGCTGATGAATACTTGACACGAGCTTTACTTTGATTTACAAAAAAACATCATTGCACAGTTGGATAAATATCATCTTTTGCTTACGGATTGAGCGTCACTCAAATGATATCGTAAAATAGATGTGGGAACTATGGATGATATGGTATTCTTAGGAAAATAATATAATCAGAACTGCTCAGCTTTTAAACATTTTAACAAAGAGTCTTATGTCTTTATATTTGAAATACCGCTCTCAAACCTTTGACGACATTGTTGAACAGGAATACACCAAAGATATTCTCAAGCAACAAGTGATTAAATCCTTTGAAGGAGAGAGTTTTTCAAATTATCTTTTTTATGGTTCTAGAGGTATCGGTAAAACTAGTATAGCGAGAATAGTTGCAAGGGCGCTCAATTGTTTGAATAGCAAAGACGGAAATCCTTGCAATGAATGTGAAAGCTGTAAGATTATTTCCCAAGGAAAATCTGTAGATATTGTAGAAATCGATGCAGCAAGTCATACGGGAGTAGATAACATCAGAGATGAAATTATTAATAAAGCCATCTATCCGCCAACCCAATTAAGAAAAAAAATATACATTATCGACGAGGTCCATATGCTTAGCACTGGTGCGTTCAATGCATTGCTGAAAATTATGGAGGAGCCACCAAGTTATCTCGTCTTTATACTTGCGACTACTGATTTACATAAGGTTCCAGATACGATTATTTCTCGTTGCCAGCTGTTTAGTTTCAAGAGAATTACCATCCCCGGTATTGTTTCTAGATTAGAATATATCTGCAAACAAGAAGGATTTGCTTATGATGTCGCTTGACTGTCAACGATTGCAAAACTTGCAGATGGAGGCATGAGAGATGCAGTGAAGTATCTAGATCAAGTGAGTATATTGGGTCGTATAGACGAAGAGACCGTTGCTCAATGCTTGGGAGTAACTTCCGATGCTATTGTAAAGGAGTTTGTAGAGCTTATTGAAACTCGTGATGGCGTACGTGGTGTTCAGCTTATTTCTTCATTACAAGAAAAGAGTATCGATATTTATGTTTTTTTGAAGGACGTCCTTCAATATATTGATAGAAATATAACAGTTGAGAATATGAACATCTCACTTCCTGTAGCACAATTCATCAAAACGGTATATGAAAAACTTAAGTACTTTCCCCATCCTATGGTCTTACTTAAGGCTGAGTTATTGGACTATGCTTGAACAAAAGCTGGTCAATTGCCATCTAAACCTGTTGAAAAAAGAATTGATAATCAGACAGACACTCCTAGTACTCCTGTACAAATGCCAGTACCAGAGCCTATAGTTTCAACTGAAACAGTAGAACTTCCTCAGGCCAACAAATTGCCTCTTGCTGAGCATGATTTCGATGCCATCAAAGACCGTATTATCAGTCATATGAGCAGTCAATCCCTCAAATCTATTTGGGAGGGCAGTTGTCATATCGATTCGATCCAAGGTGGACTTATGAAAGTACATGTTATTGAAAACGGTAAGATGATTTTGCTGAACATGAGTAATAATAAGCAGATTGTGGAGAAACTCGCTAGTGAGATACTAGATAAAACAATTCAGATAGAATATGAATTTATTGAAAAGGAAGAATTTTTGAAGAAATGATTGGGTGGATTATTAGTGTAAACACTTTAGAATTCTATTTAATGAATACCGATAATGAAAATTGCTGTATATGTGAAGTTATTCGCTAAACAATCCAAACTGGAGCCAGTTGAAGTCCTAGAAGGATTGCAAGGTAGCGAGCAGCTGTTCACTGCCTATCTTATGTCTGCTCCAATAGATGGCAAAGCAAATAGTGAACTTATAGAACTTGTTTCTCAGTATTTTAAGGTCAGAAAGTCTCAAATTACTATCACAAGCTGAAGTACAAGTAAACATAAAATCATTGACATTAGATCATAACACAACTATAATGAAAGCAAGCGAAAAGCTTCATGCTGAAGACGAAAATCCTCTATCACATGAGACTGTAAAAGGACGAAAAAGACGGGGAAAGGTTATTTTTCGGTTCGCCATACTTATTGGATTTAATTATCTGCTTTATCTTATTTATGTGATGCCGTTAAAAGACGCTTCGGTCCAGCATACCCCAATCGTTGCAACTGGCGGAGGGAATCCTCAGACAGGTTTGGTACAAAAAGAAATTATAATCTGAACAACATCTCTTTTGGTAGAGCTCGCCCAAACTCCTGAACAAAGAAGGATTTGATTGATGTATCGTGCAAGTCTCGGCGTAAAAGAAGGTATGATCTTCATGTTTGACAACGAACAACCGCTGAGTTTCTGGATGCAACATACCTATATTCCTTTGGACTTGATCTATGTGTGAGCTGATCAGATTATTAAACATATTCACAAAGGAGCAAAGACGCTTGATTTGACTGGCTTACCCAGTATCTATCCTGTACAGTATGTGATAGAGGTCAATAGCGGTTTTGTGGACCAGTTCAATGTGAGAATCGGAGACAAGGTCATATTGGATAAAAATCAATAAAATTTACAAACAATTGAACTTCAGTATTGAAATATTATAATAATTGCAATATTTGCATCAATGATCTGATTATAAATTCATTTTCCTATGAAATACAAAATTCTTACTGGGGCAACTAATCCAATTCTGAGAGCTGTCGCTGATCCGATAGACCATTTTACTAACGACATTGCTCAATTGTGAGAAGATATGAAGAAAATCTGTCATGATTACGATGGAGTAGGTTTAGCGGCTCCTCAAATAGGCTTGCCCTTGAGGATGATTTACATTACGCATTGGAGAAAGACCCCAAAGGGCACTAAGTACATCAATGATCAGATTATGATAAATCCCGAAATATTGTCTCAATCTGAAACACTGAATACAGATGTGGAGGGATGTCTCAGTCTGCCTTGATTAACTGGTAAAGTGAAAAGACATGATTGGATTAGAGTGAAATTTCAAGATATTGAGTGAAAGGTAGGTACTAAGAACTATAAAGGATTTGACGCAAGAATCATACAGCACGAGATAGATCATATCAATGGTGTCTTGTTTATTGATAAAGCTAAGGATCTAAGAAGTTCAGATAAATAATATAATAAGAAATGAGCTATTCACTGTAAGCATGATCTACAAGTTTAGGTTTTTGCAATCATACATAACTGAAGAAAGTCTTAATCAGGTGCAATTTTTTGAAGGGGATATTGGCGATAGGTATCTTCATTGTTTTGATTTTTTGTTGAAATTGCTCCAGATCAAGATCAAAATCATCATTAATAAGCAGTCTTTCGTCTCTATTGAGCCTTCCTGATAAACTTTCTTTTATGACTGTTCTATAGTCGTCTAGATCTATCGATCTACTCAGATATAGTCATAATAAATCATCGTCTTGCAGTTGTGCTTTGGTCAATCATACATCATTAAACTCCATCCTACCTTTATCTTTCTTTTCCTCTAAATACTCTTCAAACTTTCTATTAACGTTGAATACTCATCACTTTTGAATAACTCAAAATGCCTGATCCTGATATCCAAGAAATGTCTTATAACCTGAAAGTTTTATATGACCAAAGATTTGTCCTTTATACTCTATTAAAATTGCTTTATGCAAGCCATCTTGGAAAATTCACTTTGTGTACATTTCTAGATCATTGCACGAACCAAAGGTATTGTCATGCTGATAAATGGTTGGTTCTGATCTTTTTAATCATAGAATCATGGTGAGCTATGGGATATATAAAACAGCTAATAGGCAACTAGACAATATTTCTTATGATCTTTTTATGGTGAGTCAGAAATATCTCAGGGTGTTCGCGACAGGATGTAAAGACTTTAAGGGGATGTCCAAAGCGGGAACAGCACCAAGATCAATTCTTTCTTGAAAAGTTCTTAGATCTTCTGCGAAATTATCATTTATGATTTTATTGTCGTATTCGGGGTTCTCTTCCATGCTAGGCGTTTTAACCTTTGCATAGTTTGATGCATTAATCATTCTACTAAAAAGCAGCCCCAAAGGTTCACTTTTTCTTAATTCAATTTGAGCTAATTTGTTTACATCAAAAGGAAGATTGTCTTCTGCTTTAGATGTGATCATATACTTTTCGAACTTCGAATTGATATTATAAACTCATCATCTTTTAAGTTTTCAACTTCTTATAGTCTGGTATGATAAGAAAGTTTTGTAACCGCTGAGTTTAATATGTCCTAAAATCTCTTGTTGATATACAACGAGTATTGCCCTATGTGCGAACTCCTGAAGAATTGCTTTGGTATAATGCTCGCACGCACCACAGGAGGTAAATTCGTTTCGGTGGCTGCAAATATTAGGATGATTTACGATTCAGAGCATATTTCTTTGAATTGTTGTGAATACCGATTTAGGTAAATCGCTAATAATATTTTTATTCCGTATGTCAATATATTGTTAATATATAACAAGATTTGTTTGACGGGCATTTTGCTATTGGTACTTAAAAAATTATCTTTTTATGTCATGCTTTTATTTTTGTACTTTATCTGATGTGCTGAATATTTGCTTATAAGGGGCATAAAAATGCAATACCCTTGCTGTTACATGGTCTGGAAAAATTGGAATATAGGGGATATGATAGTGCTGGTGTATTCGCATTGGATACGAAACAAGATAAACAATTATATTGCAGATCGGTAGGAAAGGTTGCGGATTTGGCATGAATGGTAGATTCTGGTGATTACAAAGATATTTATGCAACTATTTGAATGGGACATACGCGTTGGGCGACGCATGGAGGTGTAACGGTGCTCAATACGCATCCTCATCATGATCGCACAGGTAGATATTATATTGCACATAATGGAATCATAGAAAATTATCATAAACTGAAACAAGAGCTCATCAATGAGTGATATGAATTTTATTCTGAAACTGATACAGAGGTTATAGCCGCATTGTTACAAAAGCACACCAGTGACAATTTCTTACAAACAGTGCAAAAAGTACTAGGATTACTGGTAGGCGCCTATGGTCTGATTATTATAGATACACAACATCCTGATGAGATGATAGGTTTTCGTTGGGGTAGTCCCTTGGTCTTTGCTAAAAAACAGCACGATGATCATACAGAGTTTTTCTTTGCGTCTGACACGCAGTCACTGAGCGGGCTTGCAGATGAATATAGTTATCTTGAAGATGGTGAATTAGTTTGGATACATGGAAATGACTATAGTATTATTGCCGAGACTCAGGTTATTAATAAATCATTCGAAGTATTACAACTTGCCGAACAAGATGCTGGTAAAGGTGGCTTCGAACATTTTATGCTGAAGGAGATCTTCGAGCAAGCTGCGGTTATCAAAAGAATTATGAAGGGTAGGGTAAATTTTGAGAATGGAACACTAGACGCTGATGCATTAGACTATTTGGCAACTTTGGATCTGGAAAAAATAATAATAATCTGATGCGGTACGAGTTATCATGCAGGCTTGCTCTGAGCAAAATGGATTAATATGCGAAGTGGAATGGACGTCAGTGTGAAAGTAGCGAGTGAAGTATTGTACGAGAACATCACAATAAATGATAAAACTCTTTTTATATTCATCTCTCAAAGTGGTGAAACAGCTGATAGTATGGAAGTACTGAAATATCTGAAGTTTAGATGAGCTAAGACATTGTGAATTGTGAACGTGGTGGGTTCAAGTATTTCAAGACTTACGGATGCTGGTATGTTTACAAGATGTGGTTTTGAGATTGGAGTTGCGAGTACCAAAGCATTTACGGGTCAGGCTATTTGTCTATTGATTATAGCACTACGATTTTGAAATAAACATAATCTGAAACCGCATGAGTTTAAATCTATACTGCAAGCATTGCAAAACCTACCAAATCAAATCGATGTACTACTGCAAGATACCAAAGCAATTCAATCTCTTGCTCAAAAGGTAAGTGGTTTTGATAATATGTTTTTCTTGGGTCGTAGTTTACATTGTCCTATTGCAGCGGAGTGATCCTTGAAGATGAAAGAAATTAGCTACATCCATAGTGAATCATATGCGGCAGGTGAACTCAAACATGGTTCATTAGCTCTTATTACAAATAAATTTCTGAGTATTATTTTATCTCCGGAAGATAGTTTGTTTGAACAAAACTTGAGTACTATCAACGAAGTCAAAGCAAGAAATGGAATTGTTTTTGCAGTGGGCACTCATCAGGTAGAAAAAGCTGACGCTACTTTGTTGATACCAAAAACTCATGAAGTATTATACCCACTTCTTGAAACAGTCGTGTTACAGTTACTTTCTTATTATACGGCAAAAACACTGTGAAGAGAAATAGATAAGCCGAGAAATCTGGCCAAGAGTGTTACGGTGAAGTAGAAATATTTGTATAGAGGGATACAAAAAAACAGACGAGAGTCTGTTTTTGTTTGAAGTATTTTGAATCAGATTATTCCAATATTGCAGCTAGTGCATGAATATAATCTTTGAGAAACTCTTTAGTAAGAGGGTATGCCTCTCCGTTATTGATATACGTGTATTCTTTTGTATGTGAATCGCGTACGATTCTCATTCTATTTCACATATTGAGATCCCCGCCTTGATCTATAACTTGATCAAGATTGTAAACATTGTGAATTTGTTTTGCTACTACTTTATTTTCTCTATCGAGGATGAAAAATAGTGTATTGGGGTTAGTCCTACCTACCAAACTTTCTCTTGCTACGATGATACGATAAAGCTCACTGTCTGATCCAATGAATGTAAATGAAACTCTTACTTGCTCAATTCAAGTTTGTGGAGTATTTTGAGATATGATATAATTTTGTGGAGTGTCTTGAAGCATGACATGATGTGGAATGATAAATAGTGAAATTACTATATACTTTATAATGTTAAAGTCAATAGTATTATGAATGCATACTATATTCTTTTGATTTTAAGTGGGGAAAAGTAATAGGGGAATTGTCTTTAATTTCTGATTATTTTTTATGGATAATAGTGAACAATTGGCGAAATTTTTATTTGAAGTGGGGTCGCTGAGGAAGATTGCAAGATCACATAGGCAGAAGTTGTTGACTGACGATATGTCGGATAATATCGCATCACATTCTTTTAGGGTAGTGCATATTGGATATTTGTTAGCGAAGGCGGAGAAAGTAGATCCATACAAGGTATTGCTGATGTGTCTGTATCATGACGTAGGTGAGGCAAGAACCGGGGATATCAATCGAACACAAAAACAATATGTTAGTGTGAATGAGGAAAAGTTACTCAATGATCAGCTTACTAATCTGGTAGAAGATAATGAGGTTTTACATGTTATGAAAGAGTATCAGGAAAGAATTTCTAAGGAATCCATTGTTGCTAAGGATGCGGATAAAATAGATCAATTATTACTCATCAAAGAATATGCCGCCCAGGGTGTGGCGATCAATAATTATTGGTTCAAAGAGAAGGAGACGGGTATAGCCTGGGTAGAAACTGAATCTGCCAAAAAGCTTGTTTCGCAGCTTTATGACACGGATCCGTATGCATGGTGGTTATATTTGGACAAGCCAATTACGAAACTTCAGTGATAGAGGTATTTTCTATTAGGATATATAACCTATTGACATTATATATATAATATTTAATATAAACAATATTGATTTACACATTTATTCTATTTCATAAAAACATGAGTGGAGGCTTCGGTTTAACGGCATTAATGATGGAAGATGCTCAAAAAAAAGCAGAGCAAAATACTACGAGGTTTTATCTTATGTGAGATCGTGAAGCTATTTTTCAAAGCGGCTTAGCCGACTCGCTTTGACGTGCTTTGACTGCTGAAGTGACTGCACATCCAAATAATAATAAGCCTTTCTATAAAGTTGAGATCTTTTCATTACTCGATAAGCCTCAGGTTGCTTGAATATTGAGCGATTACCTTGAAAAATATGGCTTTTTTCGTACTGATGCTGAAGGTATGGATGTTATCTTGGGTCCAAATGCTCAGGCATTTATTGATAAATTTATAAATACTGATGACTACGGCTTAAGTCTAGAAGCAAAAGAGCTTATGAGGAATGAGGTTGCAAAAACCCCTATAGGAGTATGGTCAGGTAAAGATCGTATTACTAGTGTGAAACAAGATGGTAAAATGATAACTGTACTCTATAAAGATGGCAAAGCCTTCTATTACCTTCCATAATTACTTGTTTTGATTTCGATATCATAAAAAACATACTCTGCCTATTTGGTAGAGTTTTT
>CAZLWR010000001.1:78477-115637 GCA_964563595.1 uncultured Candidatus Peribacteria bacterium
AAATCAGATTGTTAAAGATGCATTTTGGCAAATATTGGGGAGGGCAGTGTCGGCCATTGGTGGTTTTATAACTATCAGGATGATGACTCCTTTTTTGGGGCCATTGAGATATGGAGATTATAATACGATATTGAAATACTTTGCTATATGGTCTGCACTTGCAGATTTGGGATTATATACTATTGCTCTCAGAGAGCTTGGCAAACTAAAAGCAGAATTGGTACATGATGATGGAACTATTGATGAACAAGACAAAGAGAAGCTTTCCGTATACTACTCTAAGTTTATGTGATCCAGAATTATCAATCTGATTATTGTGTATATTATTGCGTTGGTAGTAGCCTATCTTATACCAAGTTATACTTCTAATCCTTACATTATTTGGGGATTACCACTTGGTATGATATTTAGTGCGACTTTTGTACTAGGATATTTTTTCCAGTTACCTCATCAATTGTTTCGGAGTATGCAGCATACCAGCATATCATTGGTCATAGCAAGAATTGCTCAGATAGCCTTACTCGCATTAATACTTTTTGTATTTCCTCATACGGAATTGAGTAATCCAACTACTCAGAGTATTCTTATATTTTGTTTGATCTTGTGTACTGTGGTTGCAAGTGGTTTATTTCAAATAGCTTGGCAGTGGTGGTCCGGCAGAAAGTATCTCACTTTGAAGTTAGATCTGGATTGGAGTTTTTTCAAAACGCATATCAATGATAATCGGAAGTATGGCGTAGGTTATTTCATGAGTAGTTTCCATACCTTGGCTGTATGACTGTTGTTATCTTGGTTTTATCCAACCAGTAATGGATTTTACTTTGTAGGTGTATGGGCTTTAGCTATGACTCTTGTAGAGATATTGTTGATAATACCATCAGCACTTGGTAATAGTGCATTACATAAAGTATCTCACAAAACATTGGATGAAAAGAAAACATCATTTGGGTACCTCATGTTATTTATCTGGATTATTGGTAGTGGTATTGCACTCAATTTTTATTGGTTCTCTGATGTCATTATCAAATTAGTGTCTGGTACAAAGTACTTATCAAGTACACTTGGCGGCACATGATCAGATTATATTTTATGATTTCTAGGAATCGCCCTATTACTTACTTTTACGAAACAAGTATATAATTATATTTTCATTTCTACTGACCATCAAAACGAATTGTTCAAAGTGAATACTTGGTGAGTTATTATCGGTATAGGATGTGCAACACGACGAGTGTATCAATACTGATTAGTATGAGGTATAGCAGGACAATTGTTTGTGGAGTTATTGTATGTATTGTGAGCATGTTGGATAGGATATCGTAAGTGAGTATTGCCCTTGTTTGATCAAAAGATATTATGAATGATAATCTGATGGGTAGCACTTTGAGGTATTGGAGCTTATGCGATACATAACTTATGATTGATGGGTGGCAGTATGCTAATGGAGTTAACCATAGTGGGTTTTTATAACCTAATACTTGTAGGGTTGATATTCTTCCCTGTTAAGAGGATTTTGAGAAAGATATAAGATATACTTTTTTTATGAAGGATTGAACCCAGCCGGACGGACCAGCTGGGTTCTTGTATTCATCTCTTATCACTTTCACATTACCATTTTCCACTCGAGCCGCCACCGCCGAATGAGCCACCGCCGAATGAGCTGCCGCTGGAAGAACTGCTGGAGCTGGACGAGCTGCTATAGCTGGCAGCGGCCGCGGCTGCTGCACGACGACGAGCTGCCGCACGCTCTTCTTCGGCGTCATCGATATCCTGGACGGCCCTCCGGTAAGCCTCTTCGGCCTTGCTCTTGGCATTATCCAGGGTGCTGCACAGAGCTACCCAGTTTGCTTTCCCGCTGACCGAAGCGGCATTTTGGTACAGACCTTCGGCCTCTCTCAGGCAAGCTTTGGCGGTGCCTTCGACGTCGCTGTCGCTGCATTTGCTTCGGGCGTTTGAGATCGCCGAAGCGGCTGCGGTTTTTTTGCCTGCATAGGCCGCTTCGCTGGTTTTTTGACTTTCCAGCGTAGTGGTGATGTCGGTAAAAAGTTTTTCCACTGCGGCAATAAGGCTGCTGGCCGATTCGTAATCGGCCCATGCTCCCGTCAGGTCTTGGACCTGCAGGGAGTTTTTTTTCTGAGCCGATTGTAAATTTTCTGTCGCTATTTGTAGGTCCTTGTTAGCTCCTTGGAGTCCTTTGTAAAGCGTTTCCCAAACTTCATTTGGGTAATTGGAACGTAGTTGCTCCATCACTTTCGCAGGTAATATGTCCCTTCGTAGCTCTTCAGTTCGCTTCTGCCAGTTCGCGGCCTGCTGGTTGATCGTCGTGTAATTGGCCAGTGTTTGGGCAAGCGTTTGGGCGTGCCCATTCAGCATTTTTTCTTGAAATGCTGCCGCTTCGAAAGCAGTCCTGTAATGATCGGCCTGTGGATTCTTCAGACCTTTCATCCAATGTTCGAGCGTGCGTATTCCCGCCTCAATTGCCCCTTTCAGGATTTTGAAATTGAGCCCCCCCTTTTCGGCTTCTGCGATCTGGTTGGATAGGAATTGGCGGTTGGCGTTTAACACGGCCTGTACTTTGCCTTTTGCTTCATCCTGGTATTGTTTGATTCTACCGGGAATGGCATTAAGCGTATTGAGTACGCCATCTAATCCGGAAAGGGCACTAAACTCCAGGCTCTCCAGGAGCTGTTCGGCTTCTTCGATTTTGGCCAGTCGGTCCAGGATATTCTCCTTTTCTTTTTGGAAGCGTTCGTAGATAAGGTCGAATTTGTTTTTCCCTTCGACGAATTCCGTTTTCGCCCAATTGGGCCAGCCGGTTGCATCGAATCGTGGGAGTGTCAGTCGCTCTTCCCAGCTGTTTAGACAGGCGCGTACTTTTTTGCGGCGTTGTTCGCGCCGGTAGATGCGGACGATCAGCAATAGCGTCAGTAGTGCGACCGCGATGATGCCGACCCAGGTGAAAAAGCTTCTTATCGAATCGGCTCTTTCCTGTTCGGCTCTCCGAATCGCTGCTTGGCGTTCGGGCCAACTTTCCCAGCCGATTTGCTCGATGCAGGCGTCCACGCTCTGATTGACGGCGTCGAACACTTTGTTGGCACGTAAATTTGGAACGATGACATTCTCCCCGATCGCATTAGTTTCATAATCGGTTAGATACGATTCCGTCCCGTAGCCGGTCTGGATCGACCAGTTGCGATCCCAGCTCATCATAATCACGACGCCGTTGTCGACGCCTGCCTCTCCCACCCCGTAGCAGTTGCCCAGGGTCATTGTGTAGGTGCCGGCATCGAATTCGCCGACGTTGTCCAGGAGGGCGACGCAGATCTGCACATTGGTTTTCTGGCGGTATGCCTGTATTTTTTGCTCGATCGCCGCCTCTTCGGCGGGCGAGAGTTTTCCGGCGTGATCCTGGACATAGACGCCCGGGATTTTTGCCGGGATGTCTTTGCAATCTTGAGCGTATAATTGTACGCCGAAGCCCGCAAAGAGCATCAAAAGCATGATGAATTGTTTTTTCATGTTTTTTCTTTTTGTTGCTTTGTTTTTTGATGCTGAGCAGAGGCAGAGCGGGTTTCCGGGGTATCCCGCCCTGCGTGCTCGATGTGGATGCGCCCCGTTTTATCCTTTAGAACTGGATTTTGGGGGCGGTTTTGGCGGCCTCATCCGCCTGGAAGTAGCCCTTGGGGCTGAATCCGAAGATGCCGACCAGCAAGTTCGTGGGGAACAGTCGAATGTAGCTATTGTAGCCGTTGACCGCTTCATTAAATTTTTTACGCTCCTGGGCGATCCGATTTTCCGTGCCTTCCAGTTGATTTTGGAGTTGCAGGAAGTTCTGGTTCGCCTTCAAATCCGGATACGCTTCGGCGACGGCCAGTAAACGTCCCAGACTTTGCGAGAGCCCCCCTTGTGCCTGCTGAAACTGGGCGATGGCTTCGGGCGTCAGATTGGAGGCGTCCACTTTGATTTGCGTTGCGGATGCCCGGGCCTGGATGACGGCGCTGAGCGTAGTGGACTCGTGCTTGGCGTAGCCCTTGACGATCTCCACCAAATTGGGGATAAGGTCGGCCCTGCGCTGGTACACGTTTTCGACCTGGGACCAGGCCTGTTTTACGCCTTCTTCTTTCCCCACGGCGGTGTTGTAGGATCCGCACATGGAAAAACCGGTAATGATCAAAAGTCCGAGAAAAACGATGCCAATGATTTTGCTTAGCATAATGTTGTGGATGGTTGGTATGTGAAAATGATAGTAACGAACAAATTGCAAGTACTCCTTGGATACAAGTAGTATTTACAAACATTATCTTATAACAATTTACTGTACTTTGTCAATAGATAAGCTGCAAATAAAACTTTATATTGCTGTCTCTGAAATTCAGATTATATATCATCAAGACCTTCATTTAAAGCTACGCTGAGCCTTACTTAAATTTGATGAAAACTAAACCCAGGTAGGACGGACCTTACCTGGGTACTTCATTGAGGAGTCGCATCCTATTGAGGTTGACTCATTCGATAGGGGCGGCTGGTTGTCGTTTTTTTTCCTTCCTTTTCTTGTTGTATAGGATGATTAGCTGCATAAGCAGATTCCCTACTCCTAGTATGATGACGCCCATGGAGGTACAGAACATGATAAGTGCCTGCTGGGTAGTAATGAGAAGAAAACATCTCATAACAATCAACTTGATAGTCGACATACAGCCCCATACAATCAAAGAGCAAACGGTGCTTTCGACGTATTTATGGAAAAGAGGGTGGCTAATCTTATCCCATACTTGTCGTTCCAGAACGTAGAACCATTCCAGATAGCAGACCAAGAATCCTGCGAGCGAGAGGGAGCAGAGGAAGCTAATCCCTCGTGAAATTATTGCTCCGTACAGATTGCCGGTGGCAACATATTCCACGCCCACACTTGCGGTTTCGGTGATTATGGTGAAGATTAACCCTACTCCTAGGGTGTTGGCGAGCAGCCGTTCCTTCTTAAAGTATTGCAAACCACCGAAATAGTAAGCAAAACTAAAGTGGATAACAATGCTGCTTACGATGGTAATGAGTGCAATGAAGAAGAAAATGTACATAGAATGAGTGTTTTTGCTTTTTTGTTGGTGTGAACCAATTGGGATGCCCAATAGGTATCATTACTATGATTATCTTATGTATAATGTCAATAGTACTTACAGTGGCTGCCATAAAAAACTCTCTAGTTACTTAGAGAGTTCTATAACTTAATTAAGTAATTCTATTTTCCACCCAATCCATCTAGAAATTCTTTTTCAAAGGGACTTGCTAATACTTTTACTGCCACGTGTTGGTTTCCTGCCATCATAATTCCTTCTCCAATACCGCTAGAAACGAGTTTTTGTTTTTCGGCTTCTGATAGTCCAAACACTTCTTCCAATCACTGAATCGAAGCTGTGGATTGTCTCAGAAGCAGTTGTAAAGCGGAGTTGGTGACTATTGGTTTACCGTAAGGAGACTTAATGAAGTCATCTACGTCTTGAGAAATAGTGGTAACACCCAATTTGTATTTTCTGGCTCTTTTGATTAATCCAAATAGGAAGTTTGCTGAGATTTCTTTTTGCAACATGATCCAGGCTTCATCTACAATAAGCAATCTTTTTACTTTGTTGCTTCTTACTTTAGTCCAAATATAGTTTAGTACATTGTACATAGCTGGTGTTTTCAGGCTATCTTCTATATCTCTAATAGAAAATACGGTCAGTCCGCTTGTTAAGTCTACGTTGGTTTCATTGTTGAAAAGCTTCGCAAAAGTACCAGTAACGTATTTAGAGACTTTGAGAGATAATTGATCTCAGCCTTTCATACCATCCAGTACAGCTAGAAGATCTTGCATGAGCGGTGGTGCTTTGCCTGTGTAATCATCACTGTCAAACGTAATTCCTTTGAGGGCATAGGTAGACTGTAGTGCTTTATCGACTAGTGCTTCTTCTTCGGGGCTCAATCATCCTATCAATACTCCGATCAGTCAAATAAGGCCCAATATTTGGGATCTCAATAGATCCCCCTTCCCATATTCAATATCTTCCACCTTTGGAGGCAGATCAAAAGGATTAATAAACTGATTACTGTTGATGGCTATGTTTATGTAGGTACCACCTACGTTATCTACAAGCGATTTATATTCGTTTTCAGGATCTATTACAATGATATCTACTCCCTCTAGGAGGTATCTTAGTATCTCTAGTTTTACCGTAAATGATTTACCTGCACCGGAAGTTGCAAGTACGACTGCATTATGATTGGGCAGTGATTTTCCAAACCTATCGAAAATAACTAAGCCACCCGTGTGTAAGTTTGCTCCATATAAGATACCTGTGCTATCTACCAAGTCTGAACTCACGAAAGGGAAACTTCCTGCAAGTGAACTGGTCACCGCCGATCTGTATATTCCCAATTCATCAAGCATAATCGGCAAGGTGCTCGTAAGTCCTTCATCCATTCTCTGGATCGCTGGCTTGATACCAATACCGAATCAGCCTATTTTCTGTTCAAATCTTTTGCAGTCCTCAATGAGCTTTTCGCTATCGTTGTGATAGATATTGATATAAGAGGAGAGTTCAAAATATCTTTCTTCTTTGGTAGCAAGTTGTTGTCTGATATTTTCTACGTCGTTATATTCTACCTGCAAATCCGAATCCATGGTGATTCATTTGGATGCCAGCTCAGACATTTCTGCCTTGAGTTGCGTTGTTCTTCTTTTGAGCATAGATTGAATAGCACTATCATCCGCAGGATAGAGAAAAAATGTCATATCCCATTTGCCGTAAAATCACAAAATATCTCTAGTTCGCAAGAAATCAATATAGGACGGATAATTATTGAGATAGTATGTTTTACCATAGATACCTGAAATATTGAACTGACTGGATTTAACCTCTCGATATGACGGTGCTATATGAGTTTTATAGCTTGCGGTTGCTGAAAGAAATTCCCTTTCTACATCCAACAAAAATCATCTCATCTCGCTATCCAAGAGCTTATCACTATACTGATCATCAGTAAGTTCTAAAAGTTTCAATACTTTTTCTTTGAGACTGCCATCGAGCCTTGGTGCTTTTATGTCTTTATTACCTTCAGTTTTCGGTTTTTTGCCTTCAATTTTTTTGCTGGGTACTAAAAACTCCATTATTCTATCCAGTAAGCCTGTCTTTTTCTGATTATTTGGGTCATTTGGATCGTTGTTTATGGCAAGATTATTCTTATCTAATTGGAGTATTTCTATCCTTGGAAAGCCTCATCCCACTACAAAGGTCGTATAATCCGTATCAAAAATAATATTATTGAATGATTTCATATAGCCAGAGAAAGTGCTTGCTGCTTTTAAAACAATTGGAGGTATTATAATAGGATTAATGTATTTTACAAGTTCTAACAGCCTTTGCAAGCTAAACAGAATTTGACAGCAGGAAACTAAGTCGATATAATAAGATATAATCTTTACTTATTGTTGGTTAATATGTATCCTTCTGATTATCTTCTATTGGCGAGCAATACTAATTTTCTAGGTGTAAGTACATCGAAGAATATTTCCAATACGCTCAATACCGCCAATAGTACTGCGGGATTTTTGGTTGATAATCCTTTTGTATCCAAACTGCTTTCTGTGTTACTCGCCATTGCTGTAGCATGATTCTTAATTTGGCTTTCTAGATGGATTTCCAACTTCATTTCTAAGAAAATTATCTCCAACTTTAATGATAAGGATCCTGATTCGGTAACCAAAATAGGAACGCTAGCTGGTGATCTTGTATTTTATGCAATGGCCACTTTTAGTGTTTATTTATGATTTAAGATAGTCTGAATTGATATTGGACTTATTGTAGGTTGATTGTCAATAGGTATCTGATTCGCAACCAAAGAAATTATTAGTAATTTAATAGCAGGAATTTTTATCTTTGCGACCAAAGATTATAAAATCGGAGATATTATAGAAATGCAGGATAAACAGCTCCCGGCAGGCGCTTTATTTGGAAAGATTGATGAAATCACTATTAGATATATCATTATAAAAACATTTGATTTGCGTAGGGTAGTCATACCGAATATTCAGTTTATGCAAAGTAAAGTGAAAACTTACAATAGTGAGGATATTATTAGAATGGATTTTACCGTCATGGTCAATATTGGCTCTGATATTGATAAGACCATACAGATGATGAAAGATGAGATTAACACGCTTGATTTCCTATCTCATAGAGAGCTCACTGACGTATTAATTGATACATTTGATGATAAGAAGGTAACATTGAGAGTTTACTTTACTTTTGATCCCAATGGTAGAGTACCGGGGCATATTGCAAAATCTCAGGCAGAGTATAAGATATTGAAGCTTATGAACGCTCATGCTTTCAAAATAGAATAATTTTGTGTTTGCGGATAGCGGATACAATATTGGATTGAAATTGCATATAAAATCACTATGCATATCGCATATATGGTTTACTACCAATTTTCCATATATGCCATTTCTTTCCGCAATTCACTATAACCCATTTGAGTAACAGCTTATTTACCTTTAATGTAAGCACATGTTTTTGTTCGATTTCGATTTATTACTTGATGAGCTCAGAAATCATGAGAATCAAGACAAAAAAGAAGTAATTGAAAAGTATGAAAAGAATTTTTGACCCATAACTGGAGGAGTGCAAGATCAAATCTGGTATAAAGAATACATAACTCAGTTCGAGACCATTGAATATGCAATTCCTTTCGCGTCCAAGGAGGATTTTGATTGGGGCTTGTTGTGCCAATTATCTGCTGGATCGTTTAGTTCCGAGGTGGCACTTGATTGGAATGAAGATGCCATAGAATACGTTATTAGCGTAGAAAATGGCGGTCAGACTATAGCAAAAAAAGTCTCCGAATTGTTCGGTTATCAGATTGATAGATTATTCAAGATCTACTGTGAAGAGCAGATGAACTTGCAAAATCATATTTTTGAAAATGAACAAGAAAAAGTAGAAATTTTAGCTCAAAGAGATTATAAATTGAGACAATGGAAGTTGAGACTCGATCATCTTAAGAGCAAAAAAGAAAAAGAAGTAGAACAATCACAGAGATCCGACAAGCTCGGTAATCTCATGGATCAACTCTAAAAAGATATCACTAGCTAAGTATCATTGTAATCAAATAAGTAGATATTTTCGTTTTTAATTATTAATTTTTTCTTCAATTCATGGCTACTGTAAAGAAAACAGATAAAAAGAAAACCATTAAGAAGACTGCTACCAAGTGAGCTGCTGTTTCTTCCGCAAAAAAAGAAGAGAAAGTCGTAAAAGCTAAAGCAGAGGATGAGGAAGATGACGATGCCGAAGCTACAGAGTCCAATGAAGAAACAAGAATGAGTTTTGAGCTTGATGATGGTATCATTCCTGCAGATGATAACGAAGAAGAGGACTCTATTATTGAGACCAAGAAAAAGGAGATATCTAGGGCGGGATATGAGAAATTACTAGAAGAATTGAAGGATCTTGAAGAAAATCAAATACCTTCCGTGAATGACAGAATTAAAGAGGCAAGAGAATTTGGTGA
Organism: uncultured Candidatus Peribacteria bacterium; assembly: GCA_964563595.1. Lineage (GTDB taxonomy): Bacteria > Patescibacteriota > Gracilibacteria > Absconditabacterales > Absconditicoccaceae > CALMFT01. Next base: position 88,027 of record CAZLWR010000001.1, read on the forward strand.
TCTTTCGGAAAATGCTGAATATCAATCAGCGATCAATGAAAAACAAATGCTTGAAACAAGAATTGCCGAATTAAAAGAAACTATTGGTTTGTCCGTGGTAGTCGATACAGCGAAAAATAGTGAAACTGTTCAGTACGGTAGTATTGTAACTTTTGAATTCTTGGACAGTAATGAAATAGCAACGGTTACTATTATCTGATCTGCAGAGATTGGATATGAAGAAGAGGTAATGCATGTTTCTTTTGACTCTCCTATCGGCACTGCACTAGAGTGAAAAAGAGTGGGCGATGTCTGTAAAGTAAGAGCAGAAAAGGGTAGATTTGATCTAAAGATCATCAGCATAAAGTAATCTTATTATCCAATATAAAAAGAAAATTTATCATCTCTATTTTCTGGAGTGTCTAGGACCAACAAACAGTGAATTGCTGCAAAAAAAGCTCAGCAAGCAAAACAAGCAAAGAGATCAAAAGGCTTTAAGAGATTTGATTATCCCAAAAGAAATCTATGACTTCAAGAGGCCAAAGACTTGGGGGTTGTTTGAGTTCAGACAAATCCAAAAGGCCATGATTATCATTGGTTCTTGAAAGGGAGGAGGGTGTGCTGGGAGACAAGATTGAGAATGGATGGCGATGGCTATAGACTCATTGTTTTACCTGGAGGTAGTACTGATTTTACGGAAGTTATGCAATCTGGTTGGGTCAGAAGCAAAGTGATAAAAAATGCCAAAAAATGAACCGTGAAGTAATATTTATGATATTTTTCTATTTCTCTGGGTTGTTTGCATAAAATGTAGAAAACTAAATTGTGCTCCCATCCATAATAGTATGCCTATTAGTATATAGTTGATACTAATGCTACGACTTCAAGACTGCTGCAAGAGTAGTTTTTTTAATGTTTCAGAGAGCTCGTTGATGCTGTCTGGATCTGTATTTTCTAATTGGAAATAGTTGCCAATAGATAGGGCATTATATAGTTTCTGAGTTTGGATGCTATTTCAGCTGATTAACAATTGAGCAGGATTGGCTTGGATATCTACCCAAACTATAGTACCAGTATTGTATTGTTGTAATTGATTGATAGAAATGCCATTGTTTGCTCCGCCATCAGATAACACTAGTAAGATATGTTGTGGATGTTGATTATAGGCTAATAGTACTAGATCTGTTATGGAACTTCCTGATTTTTGAAGGATACTATCTTGTGGGCAAGAAGGGTCTACCTTTGCTTGTAGACTATAGCACTCTTTGGGTTTTATAGCGTTTACGATGTTACTGATAAGTGTTTGAGCCGTCTGCAATCTATTGGGGGATGCATCGCTAGAAGACATGCTTAATGAGTCATCCAAAACGATACTAATGGCTGGTAAATGATTGTGTCGCTGTAGCTGTAGAGGCAATATTGCTACGATTGTCACTACTATAAGTTGTAGAAGGCTTCGTAGGGTTTTTTTGCCATGATGGATAGCGGTTTCTGGAACGATATAATGTGTTAGGAAAAAGCGAGCAACTAGTATTTTGAACAGTATTAATGCTCATATAAGAAATATGGTCAGAGGTCGATACTCTGGATGTGCAATACTGAACATGAATTATTTAATTGATGATAAGTACATTGACGATCAAATATGATAGTCCAATCAGTAGCAAACCACCAAATATATACAAGAGATTTTTGCGCATTTTTTTAATACCATCATCCGTATTGCTATTAAACAGCATCAGGTATCCCTGATAGATAATGATACATAGTATAAACAACGCTGCTAGACCCAAGATGTAGTTAATAATATTGAAGATAATCTGATAATTTTGTGAATTTACACCTAATATACCATTTGTCTTAAGGAAGATTTTATCAGTGTTCTTAATAATATCTGCCTGCTTTCCATAAACTGCTTCTACGAGTGTTTTTGCCAATAAGATGACAACAATTCAACTTGCTGCGGATACAATAATGTTTTTTGCTTGATCTCGGGCTTTATCGCTGGGATCAGTTATGTACTGTATTGTTTTGATCAATAATGTGACGAACAATCATCACATGATCAGGTACATTGCTAGTTTCAGGAATGGATAGATAATAGTATTGAAGATTTGTTCGGCATACTGATTGAGAGATTTATCATCGGAGAGTTGGGTAAGTATCCCATAGAGATTATTAAACAAGAACTCAGCACTGACAAATATAATGATTCAAACTACGCCTCGTATAAAATAATTGATTCCTTTGTTCCTTTTTTCTTCGCTATTTGACACCATTATATCCATAAATCCAAATGTAGCTGTCAGTATTGCCAGCACAATGACTAATGGAAAGACATAGGTCTTGAATAGATCAATAATAAATACCACAATACCGTCTACACCTGCGTAAGGTACATTAGTTTCTATATTTTCCTTGATGGGATCTATAGTTTCATCTAATAAGCTATTGAAGTTTGCCTCAGGTGCGTTCCCTTGGAGATTGTCTATGTTGACGTCGTTGCTAATTGCTCCACTAGGACTTGGTCATGCAAAAGATACCCCTCGTAAACCTATAGAAATAAGTCCGATCAAAAATAATCTGACACAGTGACCAACTAGGGTTGCTCGTAATTTCGTAGCCATATTTCGATATAAAGAGTAATTACTCTATGATATTGAATCAGCTTATAATTTGCAAATTTTCCTTGTTATTCCCCTGTTGTTTGTGGCTTAGTTTATCTGCCGGAAAATGTTGCTTGTGACTTATGAAGATTGGGATTATAGAGTTTGAATAATAGCTTTATAATTTCATCTCCATTGAGTTGTTCACATCCCACTCCCACAGACCTGAGTCATTCGATAACGAGGGCTACTCTTGTTTCTAAAAACTTATTGTTGGTCGTAAATTCTCTGTACCTAGCCATGATTTTTTCCGCTGAGTTGTTGGCATCTAATACATCTAAGAACTTTTGCCATCGAGCTTTACGAATATGAGAGAAATCTTTTTCGTTGCTAGAGTAGGGCAACACAACGTAAAACTCTTTGGTATAAATCAATCACTCTTGAAGATTGATATCTTCGAGAAACTTATAGTATTGTTTACCGTAGTCAGCAAGAGTCGTATTGGTAATTGCTTTCACCTCATCTTTTAAATAATTAATATAATCTGTAAGATCCAAGTAGGTGTTGTGAACTATAATTTGTATAGGAAAATCCAAGCCATTGAGAAATCTTTTGTAGCTATTGATGGCCATAGCTTGCTCGTCAGGTGATCTTAAATCTAAATTAAGCCCCGTAGCTTTTACAATTGCTCTTAGTGAACCATCGTTCATGATTAGAGTATCGTTTCTAATTTCGGAAAACTTGAGTAGAGACTCTGTATTAGCGATCTTGGGTATGCTGCTATTTTGGATTTTGGATTTATCAAAGTTAAACAGATTCATGCAGTGCAAAGTTTACATGCTAAAATTGTGCCAATATATTACTTCTCATTCCTTACCTATTTCCTATTCTAATATCCTTTATGATAACATTCAAATGGAAATGTTCAAGGAGTTTTTTTTGTATAGAGCTGATGATCGCAGGTCTGTGTAAATAAATAGCGATTTTGGATTCTTGACTAACTTTGGTAACATACAATATATGATGATGGTAACTACAAACGATAGGATCTTTTGTTTTGATAATATCTGCTATAAGAAAAGTAGCTGTTTGTTCAACAATACCTTCTTGGACCGAAGTCTTGCGAATGTACTTATCAAAATAAGAAGAGATATTAAACACGTATATGGTTTTTTATCATATAAAAATTTAATTTTTGTCTAGCTCTAATATATTACCGAACTCATATAAACCTGGCGGTGGAGAGTTTAGTAATGAAGTATTGGATTCAATAGTAACTGATCCTCAATAAATAATAGATTTATATTTATTTCGTCCCGATGAATCATCTAAGAACCATCATTCTAGTTTAGATCTTCTTTTATTGATGAGTTCCTCGAGTCCATTTCCTATGAGCATTCAGTTTATCAATAGTCCTCATCCTTGGCATCGTTGGTTTACTAGATTGTTATTGGTATATGGTATATCTGATTGAAGACTTCACTTTGTGATAACAATGCCGTTTATAGTTTGATCTTTATTGCACGCTTTTGCAAATATAATATTTCCCTCTGGCACAACAAACAAGTAATTCCCTTGTATTGATCATGAAAGTTGCAAGTTTCCGTTACGTACAATGATAGTACTTGGTTTTGTAGAAGGCAGCGTACTAGTGTCGATTACTGTATTTCAATCATAAAGGAAGATATTTTCTCCAGGAACTTTTTTGGTGACTGGCCCATATTGAATTGTCTTCACGCCTAGTTTATCATACTTACTTACAAATTGGTCAATCAAATACAATGCAGCCGGTGTTGGTTTATACTTTGATAAAGTAAGAGTTGATAATCTGATTCCGTATTGTGTCAGAATATTTTCTTTTTTGGTATTGGAATTAAATCCATAAAAGTTTGCCAACTTATCTGTTTGATTGGTAGAAAGAAGATTACCTGCTTGCATCAGATAGGGTCTTGATACGGTGAAATTGTACTCACAGATAACTCTATCAGCACTGCCTTCTTTCAAGTCTACGCCATTCACTACTTTTTGATTAAGATCTCCCGAGGCGGTACATACTGCGTAATCAATTTTGTTTAATTGTAATTTATACTCCCCATAAATGCCTTTGGTAAGTCGATCACTCAATTGTAAACTGGATCTTCCAACAACGTTCGCTGATGGTGCATTCCGCAATTGTAGTAAAGTACTATCAAAAGTATTCGGATTGATACAAGGTACAGTGAAAGTGGTTATGGGGCTTTTAGTAGTGAGTTTACCGTTGTAGAGAGAGAAGGTACAAAATATGCTGTCTTGTGGTATCTTTCCTGGACTGCACGTCTGTCATCAGATTATATTATCATTAGTAATGTCCCATCGGAAAGGCAAGAATTCTCACTCCATGATATTTGGTGAATCTATGAGGGTGCATTGTGGTGCAAGATAGGCACTATTTACATTACAGTTAGCTTGATTAGAGATATTACAATTGAGAGAGCAAGCTTTCCCTGCGAACCTTCATGATCCAATTAAGGATGTTGTTCCATTGTTTTTTCACAGATCGCAGCTTTCTCCAACCTCTACAATACCATTGCCACACTGAGAGAAGTTATTCTCAATAATCTGACAAGAAATACATTGCAAGCCAGGAATGGGCGCACTATTATTCTCACATTCTTCTCGTCATTCAAGTTTCCCATTCCCACATACTGCACCGGTTGTAATACGACAATCTACACAGGTTGCTCAAGGTGCTAGAACACTGTTGCAATCACACTCTTCTCCAGGCTGTATGGTGCCATCACCACAACTAGGGTTGAGTTTAAATACTTTACATTGTATACATCTTTCGCTTCAAAGTAAGATACCGTCTTCTGTGTCACACTCTTCTCCTAGTGAGTACTCTGCTATTCCATTATTGTTACAGTAATTATTCCCCGTCATTCAGCGTATATCATAGAGTCCTACATCTTTATTAAAATTACTTGAGTTGCCAGAAAATGCGAAGCAATTTGATTTTCATCATAAAATGATATCCGAATCTACAGTATCATCATTACCTATTTTACCATACGTAAATACGTAACCCGTTAGCAGACTTGCTCAAATTTTATATGACCCTGGAACCATATCAGTAAACTGATAGTAACCTAGGTTGTCTGAATAGGTAATATCCAATTGTGTCCCCGAACAACTGAAGAGATATACTGGTACATTGTTGACGCCCGCTTCTCCACTATTTTGGATACCGTTGAAGTTAGTATCTGATCGGACTCTGTCTCCCAATATATTTCAGCTTATATTTCGTCAAGAAGGATAGATAGTATATTCTGAAATATTGTTCGCAAGATACTTATCTCATGGTGTGTTCGCTATAACTTTATTTTTTATAGGAAGCTTGATACCAGAAACGATGCTTGCACTAATAGTTATTTTTCCTGATTGATTCGGAGATAGTGTTCCGGAGAGTATCCATTGCAGGGTTTTACCTGTATGGTTGTTTACTAAGTTATGTGTTTTTCAAGAATTATAGAACGTATTAGATCCTGAATAGATAAGATACTCTGATAAAGTGTCCTGAATAATAGTATTCTTGATTGGTAGCGTACTGATGTTTTGGTAAGTAATGGTATAATTAATAATATCTGGTGCAACATAAAATACTTTGCTACCTGTCTTGATAATACTAATATCTGGCTGATTGATAATGATCGTTTCAATACAACTGCTGTGGTCTTTGACTAAAGTCTTGGAGGTATTGTATTGATCACATTGCAAACTTGCTACCAATGAGCTAGGGCAGTACTCTATAGGATCCAAAGTATACTTGAATTCACTTGGTGCCATAAAAGTATACTTGAACGGAGCAATACTCACTTCCACGGCACATAAGTTACCATTTGGTAGTACCTTATAAGGACAAGTACTACTATTGTAGATTGTGTTTTGATTTAGTCCAGTAAAGTAATCAAACTTATAATCTATAGTATTGTTTACCAAGCATTGTGCTGTGTGTATACCTGCATTCGTAATGAGATATGATCCGCTATTTCAATTGATAGTCCCCAGTAGTTTACCTGTGTTAGTGCCTTCAAAAATACGTATCATATAACTGTTAGCATTGTATCCTGTACAATAAAAACGATATGATCAAGGATTAAGATAGGTTCATGATATATTACTGTTTTGTAAGGGAGTATTGTTATTATCATATATTTGTAGATCTCTACACTCTGCCAACTCTCTTATTTCCACTGGTCTCATACATCTTTCCCCAGTAAATTGTTTACTCACACATTCTACGTAATAGAATCATATTTCAGAAAAGGTATGATTGCCTAACACAGTAGAATATGATTTGAGTAGGATATCATTGCTATTTAGTATCTGAATATAGCCTGTGTTATTTCATGAAAGTACGCAGTTAAATTGTGAAGTGAGTGGATTATCACCAAAGTCTGGAGTCACTGTTAAATTGGGGCAAGCCTTGATGATAGTTGCACTATCGCTACTGCAGTTGTTCGCAAATTTTCCACTTCACTCGTTGTTTACGCCTGTAACACAGGCGGTATTTGTAACCTTGCCGGCCGTAACATTTTTATTGATTTGGGTTGTTAAGGTCAAGTGACAGGTTTGCCCAGAAATAAGGTAAGCGTTGGTGATATTCCCGGTTACTATTTGGTTGTATTGTCGACTGAGGGGGTAGCCACACTTTTTGAGATCTTGGGCACTTCATGATAAGGCTATCAGTTTATATTGAGTATTTGTTGGTATGAGATCTACAAGAGTATAATTTGTGATAACTCCGTCACCAATATTACTGAGTGATATATCTCGTTTGAGTATATCCTGAGCTGCGACAAACTTGCGTGTTGTCCTTTTGATTACTAGCATATCATTTGGAATAGTTACCAATCCTATATCTAGTTTGAGATAATTTTGTCATCCCTGGATAGGTACGCAGTCACTATAGCCTAATTTATCCGAGTAAGGTGTTATATCACTGTCAATGACGTCGCTCGTGCCTTGTTTAAATTTAGTGAACTTTAGATTATTTGTTCATGATAATGACGCACTTACCCTATAGGATCCCGGATCAATGCCCATAAATAAATACTTTCCATCGGTCTTACTGAATCATGTTTGTATAATCTGATTATCTCCGCATCTAATTAACTGTAACGGTATGCCTGCTACGCCTGCTTCTCCACTATTTTGTATGCCGTTTTCGTTGCTATCATATCGCACCCAATCTCCAAATGAACCACTGTAAATATTACCGTATACAGTGTCATCATCATCTTCTTGTTTGTCATAACCATTGCAGGAGTCTGAGTCTAGATCAAGGCCAGAATTATAATCGCATACTTGCGTGGCGTTACTGAAGCCTGACTGTGTCAATATTCATTGCAAATAATATGTCATAGATGCACCTGGTGCAAGTGCTATAGGAAAGCCCACTACTATTTCGACTGCGTTATTGCCCGCATATGTTTTCAGATTATTTAAATCTTTACCAATTTTGATTCAAGAGAATCCAAATGCTAGATCTCTAATGCTAACGCCCGATACTCATATGCCTCATTCATTACGTATAGTAAGAGCGAAGTTTACGATATTGTTGATACTTAGTTGTTCGGAAATAATTTGCTTACTGATAGCGAGGTCATATGTATTACCTGTGTGAAGTCATGAGCCGTTATTATTCCCCGATCCATTATTGTCCCCAGAGCCGCCTCAGTTGTTTCCAGATCCATTATTATTTCCGGATCAGATAGTAAAGGACGCTTGTCCGCAATCCATTTGCAGACTTCATGATGATATTTTACAAGCTATGGCGTATATCCCATCTTTTTCTGCAATAAGGCTATGACTAAAGTTTGCTCCCTGCCCTGGTAATTGTTGTGGTCAGCTAGGACTTGTGATACTTGCCGACATAAGACCACCTGCTCCGTTACAGGCTAGTTCTACTGTAGCTCACTTAGTGGGTTTAGCGGGTGTTATGACCGCAGCAGGTGCACAGTTCATGTCCTTGTTTTTGAGCTTACAGCTCGCGTCACAGTTATTGCCCGCTTGCCCATTTTTTGAACCTTGATCACACTCTTCTCCAGTATCTACTTTGTTGTTCCCACATATTGCTGCACCGCTACCAAATACTTTTGCTGAACAGGTAAATCCAGCATTCATTTTACATACCACATCGTAAATTGATTGTGTAGTGAAGTCTAATGATGCTGATGCAGGGATTTGAAGAGTACCGCCTGCACAGGCTACGGTGGCTGGGTTTCCTCCAGCTTGGAAAGTAATTGGAGGAGTGCTGGAGATCTTTGTTCAAGGAGTAACTGTTATTTTGTCTTTACAGTCATCCAATCCATTTGGAGTAATATCAAAAGGTCCGTCTTCACATTTTATGGCTTCAGGTTCTTGTCGCGTAGTTACTCACTTTTTTCTGACCAAACATACTGTTTTGTATGATCATGCTCTGATACCCGCGTAGGTAGCAGAGAGCTGTGCATCTGCAAAACTTTCAGTAACATTTTGAGCATTCACCAAGCCACAAATAAATTCTACTTCGGATACCGGTAAGCCTACCGTGTCAATTTCCAGCTTATATTTTATTTCGCCTTTTTCTTTCGCATTGACTAACTCTCCCTTGATGACACATTTCGGTTGGTTTGTTTTTATTTCTATTTGTGTTTCACATTGTTCTGTTTGGCCTCACGAGCCCGATACATTACAGATTATTTTATAGATACCCGGAGTAGTCGCTGTATAGGCTCAAGGATTACTTGGCTGGGTCCATCATCACGGCACCGCTGCACCATCATGACTCATAGATATCGCATAACTGGTAACTTCAGATCAACCATTGCAAGTATAACCTAAGGTCCGGGGTCAGGGTTGATTTTCAATGATTGCTCAAGGTAATGGAGTTACGATACATTGGACGCCTGATAATTGAGGATTGGTTCCAGTATTGTTAGTCCCCGTATTGTTTGTTCAGGTGTTATTCGTACCAGTATTGTTAGTCCCCGTATTGTTTGTTCAGGTGTTATTCGTACCAGTATTGTTAGTTCATGTAGCACTTCAAGTAAACTTACCAAAACATCACTTACATTCTGCAAATACTTGTTCATTTTGTGTTTTGAATGTGTATGTCGTTCATACTAGATTTTGTTGAAGATTGGGCGGTTGTATTTTGATAGTTTCCGGGCAAGTTAGTTCTACAGTACTTTTGTTGGTTATTTGTATAGGAGTATTTTGGTCGGCTGGCTGTCAGTCTATTTTAAATATATCTTTACAACTTTCTACATCTACCGCACTCACACCAAAATTACCGTTACAGGAAATAAGATTGGCGTTACCTACATCGGCTGCATTTTTTATCGCACATAAAACATTGTAACTTCCAGCAGGAATGCTACCTAAAGTTCATTGTCCAATAGGATTGCCGCCACTTGGAGTGATACCTAGATAAAGGATTTGCGTACCTTCGATTCTACATGATTCATATGGAACAATGCCTGCTGTAAGCTCTGGCGGTATCGGTTCGCCATCATCCACCAATTTTATTTTAACATCGGCAGTAGCAGGCTCCTTTTCTGGATTTGCCTTTGCCTCTACTTCACATCTTGGGAAAAGTGCTTTGACCTTGCGTTCACAATTGTAAGGTACATTATTATAGGTGAAATGACAGGTATAGGTGTATTCTCCTTTGGTCATAAACGGATTGCCTGGTACAATCTCTAGCGTTCCAGGAGTTCAGTTTTTTATTTGACCATTATTTTCCACCTTCCACTGACAGACAGCATTAACTGTCGTTCAGACTAAGACTTTTATAGGATCTCCCATAGCGACATTGTTTGGGTTCCGTCCGTTAAATTGGATAATATTTTCTTTATCAGTAGGACAAACCCATTCTCTTGTTTTGATTTCAAAAGTAGCCGTACAATCACGTTCATCCATATTTGGTTCAACGTGGTGGCACTTCACTGTATAATTTCCTCCAGCGGTAGGTTGATAATTATTAATTTGCTTTATGCCATTTTGAGTGTTTTGCAGACTAGGACCGATAATCTGAATCTCTGCAGTATTTGCTCCGTATCAGTTACAAGATGCATTAACTATTGCTGGTGAATCTAGCCAGTTATCAGGCGTTATACTAACAGTTGGAGGAGAACATTTATGTTGTTCGATATCGACTTGAGCAGTGGTGGGACCGCACTCTTTATTCTCATTATTGAATGAGTAATTACATACCAAAGTGTAAGTTCCGTCAACAGTGGGGGTAATGGTACCATTTTGTCATTGCTGAGGCCCTCCTGGTGTAATGACTGCATTTATGAAGGTGGCAGCTGGATTGGTAGCACTAGGACAACTATAATTCAGTTTATTATTTGGTTTATCATATTGGAGAGTGGCTCATTGGGGACATTGTCGTGATTGGGCTAATGAAAAGTCTTTTGGGCACTCTTTATTTTCAGGATATTTGCATATAGCAGTATAACTTCCTGCTTGATTGATAGTTCGTTGAGTAGGTCCTCATCCAATCGTAGTGCTTCCTTGTCTTACCTCCTTGCCTATACTGGAAGCATCGTTACATAGTACTGAAACAGTATTTGGAACAGGAATATTCCCTGCGCTTCCAGGCGGATTGAAACTGATGGTAGGTTCTTTCCCATCACAGGTAAATGGATTTGGGACAATACATTGATTATCACAATTTGATGTTGTGAACGGACCATTGGGATTCTCGACACAATTTGGACCATCACAACTATACTTCATCGGATTTGGATCCGTCGAAGTAGTGCCTGTTCATCATTCACATTTACAGCTATTGTTACAAGTTCCGTTGGGACATTCATTATTGGTATGACATTCTACTGTTCATCCATTTGGATTGGGATCTCCAATAGGCACAGTCTGGCATAGAGGAGTGGAAGTTGTTTTGGTTGCACTACAGGGTTCAGATAAGGTTCCGTCACTTGCCTTACATTTCCAGGACCAGGTATTGTTTGCAAATACAGGTGGATTAGGCTCTGCAGTAAAAGGAGGATTACAAAGTGCATCGGTGATGTTGTTTAAGTATTCTTTGCCATTCGCTGGTCCACAGACTGGCTCTTCAGGATCTGGATCTATTTCATAACTGTCCGAACCATTGCAAGTATAACTCTGACCACCTCAAGTTACTGTACAAGCACCATTGTAAGTACCTGGATCACTTAAGGTAAGGGGGAAAGTAGGATTGGATATGATGCTTTGATCTGGATAAACAATAGTAACTGTAGTGACTACTCAGCCGTTTCCTGGAGTACAAGTTGCACTGAGTGAGCCATTTGTATCGTCTATGGTGACTATTATTTCACAGGTTGGCCCCTCTGGCTGTGTGATAATAACTGTATCCGGGCAATCCAAAGTGGGTATCGGACTATCGGGTATGATATAATGACAATTGATTGGATAGGTATTCGGGCTAGTATAGGTCTGAGTAGCGGGGCTTGGTACTCATGGAATAGATTGTGCATTATAAGTAATAGCCGCGCAAGAAAAGGTAATAAGCTGGTTGGTAAAGCTTGTATCCGGTAATACAGTAGTAGAGGCAACCGTGGGACAATGAGGAAGTTCGGCATAGTCATTACAGATAAAGCCGTCATCTCCTGCGATAGGATTAGCATAGTTGTAATTACATTGCACTCTCACATTGGTGAGATTAGTTCCATTGTAAGTAAATGATCATACGAGAGTTGTGCTTGTTTCTAAGGGGGTTTGATTACCCAGTGCTCATCCTTCATATAGAGCTGCACTAACAAAGGTCGCTCATGCTATGTTTTCACAAGAATAAGCTATAGTGTAAGCACCATTATTTTCCGTAATACTGGTGATTTGATTGCTCTGAAGGCTGCTGCAGTCTGGTTTATAGACAGGAATACAAATAGTATCTGTAGCTATATTATTGCTGTTTTCTCCTGTCACACTGACGGTATTACATACTTCTCCTTCTTCCGTGAGCTGTATAGGCTGGAAAGCACCAATTTGAATTTCGAATCATTGTGCTGGCTCAAGTACTGCTTCAGAACTTCGAATATATGGTGGAGATCATCAAGGAACACTAAATATCCCATTCACTATGCCAATGTAATTACCGTTACTTGGGTCAAACATATTGAAAAAAACTTTGTTGCTTGGGAAGGGGTCATCGGTCACCGTGAAGCCATCGATATTCCCGGGTCAGGTATTTTGTCAGAGTATCACATATTGTATATAAGATCACAAGGGCAAGCCTGCTGAGTTTGGTGTATAGGGCTGGCAAGTACTTGGATCTGCCGAAGTACAAAGATTAATAGATTTAATAATCTGAAGATTCGCTGGCTGTCCCGTCTCGCAACGCCATCCGACAGTTGAAGTGTTACCAGCAGAGCTATTGCCATATATTGGTTCTTCGGGAAAGAAGCTTGTTCCAAGATTCACATCAAGTACTTTTCAAGTATTGGTAAAAGAACCTGCATTAGAACCAGGATTTATTACCTTCGCAGTGAAAGTGTATGTGCACTTACCTCCGTCTACCATTTGTACATTAGTGAAATTCCACTGACCGTTGGTTAAAGGTACAGTTTGTGGGCAGTTTGGAGCAGGGCTACCTTCGGAACTAACAAGCGTCAGGTTGCTATCCTCGAATATAACTCATTCCGGTAATATATCTTTTAAAATAAATGTATTAGCTAGATTGAATCATACATTTCTAACTTCCAAAGAAAAAGTCAGAATGCTATCTATCGTACAGTCTTCTTCGCCGCTTACAGTCTTTTGTATTAGTAAATTTGGATATCTTGAGTAGAGACAAGCGAAGCTTGTGGAACCAGTATTATTTTCCAATGCTTCTCCGGTTTCGGTCGGATAGCTTGTCGTAATTGCTCAGGTATTGATACAGATATTATTTGGAGATGCTTGGGTCATCTTCAGTTTTCAGTCTATTTCAAATACACATGACTCACCCGGTTCGATAATAATACTTTCTATATTCCATGCATATGCCAATTGTTGACCATTTACTATAGGAATAACTATCGGTGTACAATCGGATGCAGTCGATAGAGCAAGATTGGGCTCCGGTATAGTAGTATTAATGAGCTCGTAGAATTGTGATGATACGAAACTCCAGTCTTCTAAGGTGAAGCCTGTCGCAGAAATATTACCATTATTAGTAATAGTGAATTGGAAAGTGATGGGGTCGCTGGATAGGAAAACAGTATTAGCTGGCAGTGCCTTTTTTTCGATAGTAAGATCAATATTGCCGGACAAAAGAATCCCTGTTGCTGTAGCACATCAGGTTCCAGCACTGAGTTCAGGAGTTAGACAAGCAGTGTTATAGAATTCACTTCCAGAAAGAGATTGGCTAATGTTTGCTCAGGCCGTTCCACTCATAACAACACAAAATGATCAGTCGTCCATTATTCCGTCAACTACTATTTGATAGATTGATGATCAGGGGACAGGGCTTGCTTGGGGATAGGGTACTCGGGTTTCATTTATTGCCGGGTCATTGTCTGAGATCAAGAATTGCTCTAGAGATGGATAATGGTCATAGAAACTGAATGGGCTTGGGATATAAGGTTTGTTGCCTATCGATCAGCTTATGCATACTTTATAATAGACAGTATTTCCTAGAGAAAATGTATTTCCCGGCATCAAGCTTCCATCTGGGTTTAAGCCTATTCCTATTTCTTTGCTAATGGTATATACTGGCTTCGCGAGTACAGTTGTGACTCTATTGAATTTGACTAATCCGCTCAGTATAGTTGTACCTCGTATGTAATTATCTATCCCTTTCTCTCCTTCTTCGGGGGCCTTTTTAACCTTGAAAGTTACCGCATAAGTACACGATCACAATGCCTCAAGGGACATATTAGTTATTTGACCTGTTGTAGTTCAGGCTACATTTTCATTGCTAATGGTGCCGCATTGTGCCGGGTCTCCTGAAACAAGATTAAAACCTCAAATATATTCAAAATAATCTGTTATGACAATAGGATTCAGCGAGATGTCCACGTCCTCAAACTTATCAACCAGTGTGATATCTCAATCGTATGACTGATTGCTCGCATTGGTTACAGTCAGATTATAGGTAATATTATCTCAAGAGAGATACTTTTTCCCATTGGTATCACCTGATATGCTTTTGCTATAATAGAGGTCGTTGTAGGCAATGTGTCCTGTTACTGCGTTTGAGGTAGTTAGGAAGGTATCTCCTGAGGCAGTAAGCGTATTTCAGAAGGTATTATTGTTCTGCAATATAGCTGCCATGGTAGGCGAGTTGAACTGTCATAAAGTTGCTCTAAATACGAGTACTGCGGATTGACCGGGGTCGAGCGTGCCATTGAAAGTCCGCTTTTTGATTCCAGTTGGAGTGAGCGTATGGGGTTGTGATAAGTTTGTCAAAAACATAACATTTATTATGCCGGGAGTTACGGTGTCTTCTAGAGCGAAGTTTGATATAGGTGAGTTGCTATTATTTGTGATGGTTATTTGGTAGAGTGCGGTATGAATGTTACCATTCTTGAATCAAACGAGTTCATCGTATCGTCAATCTACTGTGGTTCATGCTCATCATGCTGGGGTGGGGATATAACGTCCTATCTTTTTTTCAACAGTTACCCCCGTGCTGATTACTGCTTCAAAAGTAAGAGTTTTGCTATCCGCATTATCTCCAAATAAACTTGAAGGTTCATTGTTTGCGGGAGACTCATGTGTAGAAGCATCTAATGTCAGATTGCCATAATTACTAACGGTTGTTGTTAGCTTGAATTCACATCGTTTCCCAGGAGGTAGCTTGTGATCTGGATCGTCTGTTACGATGTGTGTAAAACTGTTGGCGGTAATAGTAGTTGTAGAAGAATTACAACTCAATGGATCGTTGGTATCTGTTCTTACTAGCGTGGCACTGCCAGAAAATATATTCGTCAATAAACCAGTAAGTATAACGTCTGTAGCATCTCCGGGAACGGTGCTTTTATTCTCTACTTTAATGAGATATTCTATAGTGTCTCCTATGTCTCCGGAGTATACGCTATTGTTTGCCACCAGAGGAGTAACGGTGATCTTCAGGTCGGCACCTTTCTTTAGATGCCCGATGACCTGTGCACTATATGGTGGTCATTGACTAAAGGGTGGCGATACATCTATTATATTAGTGAAAGAATAGTTTCACAAGTAATGTTGATTCCAAAAACTACTATTTATTGTCCCTTTTGTATAAAATGAGAATGTTTCTCCCATCCCTATGAGAATATTAGTAATTTTGAAGTTTGCGGATTGGCTTGTCACATTGGACAAGGTAACTGTACCAGCCCCACTGTAAGTCAATAGTAAACCATCGGGATAATTTTCAAAAAAGTTTAATGTAGTTATAATTGCATTATAATTGTTGGTTACTGTATGCTTGTAGATTACTTGATTTCCCATAGCGAACCCAGTATCTATGGGTACGAATATTCCATTCTGTATCTTTCCGATTGTTTTTGTGGTGTCTAAAGATCATACAATAGTGAATGTTTCGAACAGTTGATCTTTGTTATTTGCGAGTCTATTAGTAGGTTCGTTTCCAGTGGATGAATTAATATAAATATGTCAGGATATTCATATATTTCAGGTACTTCCTATATTTGCTGCTATGGTATAAGTACATTGTGCAGATACAGGAAAAGTTTGATACAAAGCTCATGGAATTCAATTGTTTGAAGTAATGTCCGAGCAATTTGGTGATGATCAGGGGTTCTTTGTGATCTGAATACCAGTGAGTCATTTGAAGAATATATCAAACCTTGTTTGAGAACTTGGTGTATTTTGTCAGATATTCCCTATAGTCAGAGTGTACGTTAACGGATCTCATAAATTATAATTAGAAAGATCTGGGTCCCCGCTTCTTTCAACAGTGAAAAACAGATCTGGATAGGTTTGAATAGTTCACTGTGCATTGCTACATGCAGGTGGTTGTTCGAATTGGTTGGTTCCTACGCAGGCTGTATTAGTGAAGTTGGGGCTTGGTTGGTCTGTGTAATAGTCTATAAAATTTTGAGTAAGAGTTCAAAATAATCTGACTTGTACTTGTTGTCATGGTGCTACTTTGGTGTTTGTAAGTGTTATAGCATTCATACCGTTTTGTTGTATTCGTGAACAATTGTTCGTTCGAGAATTCCCACCAGTTAGAAATTTACAGGTCAATGCTGGCATGCTTTCTGGCAGCCGATCAAAAAACACCAGTGATCCATTTGATGGTCGATACCGATTTCCATTAGTGGTGAGTGAGATTGTATAACACACTGTGTCACCGAGTTTGAATTTATAGTTTACTGGTAGGGTAGTACAATTCTGAGCACTTTGTCATTGTCCACTAGGTATATATCAGATAGTCTTTTCGATTGCGGGATTTATTATGGGAGTTATTGAGAAGTTGCTATTTGAGATATTGTTTGCTTTTAGATTGCTGGGCTCATTGGGATCGCCATCAATATATCATGACCAATATCACACCAAAGTAAGTGGATTTCAACTCAAACCATATTTACAATACTTATTGGTTGCTAGTGTGAAGTTTGATCAAAAACTAATCGACCCATTGGTAAATGTTGCACTAGTGGGGCAAGTTCCATCTCCTGCAATGAATGATAGATTGCTATTTCAAGCAGTCCATCAACTGTAAATACTGGTAAATGTAAGTGGTTTGTTATCGACTGTTCCACTTCCTATATTTTTTATTTCGACTGACCGATCGATAGTTGGTAGTTGATTATTGGGAGAGTTTATCGTATTAGTGATAGTCAGCTTAAGGTCGGGTTTCGGGTCGGCAATGGTGAAGGGAGGCAATGCTGTAGTTGTGCTGTTGTGTGCATTTGAATTTCCGTATCAACCTCCTCGATCTTCAAGTTTCAGGGTACAATTGCTATAGGTTCATGGCACTGTTCATTGAAATTTAATTGTTCGTAATCCTGAATTGTTGGGCGAATTGATTCTAGTTCCGGAGGTAATATTTATATTTGCACACAAGCCAGCTCATTGTACTGACAGTAACATTCCTTGTCCGCCAAGAACCGTAAAGTTCTCTTCGGAATAATTGAATCTAAATACTATGTCTGTTCATAAGGGCAGTGGCTGACTTAAGTTTGTGAGAGTTATTGGATTTGATATAATGGGTGCTACTTTATCCGCCTGTTCATTTTTACTTTTCCCCTGCGTAATGCCATTGTATCGGGTTTGTAAAGCTGGAGTAAGAAAGGGATTATAGGTAGTATCGCGCAATAGGTGATTTCTGGCGATATGAAAAGTAGTGAGTCATAGACTGGTAAGAAATTCCGGAATATTACCTGCAAGCTCATTTTCATAAAGTTGTAGAATCCTTAGAGTAGTCAGATTGGTTATAGACGGAGGAATCGATCCAGCGATTTTATTAGTTGTAAGCAATAGTTGATTGATGCCTGAGAAGTTTCCTATCTCAGTTGGTATTGTTCATACCAAGTTATTATTTTGCAAAGCTACGGTATATACCTTTGCGTTTTGACATGTCACTCAAAACCAACTACAAGGATCATTAGTTTGAAGCCAGTTTGTTTTTGTTGTCCAATTACTTCCATTAGTGCTATTATAGAGTGCTACTAATGCTTGACAGTCTCAACTTGGTACGGTGAGATTCGGATTGTTGGTACATCAATCAAACGCAGCATAGGCTTTGGGTATGAGGTATTCATTGTTATGCCACAGGTCACCCAACCAAGATAATATAAATACAAAAACCATACATCGTTTGAGAAATGGTACAAACCATGATGGTGAATTTATCATATAATAAGGGGATACTTAGAGATATAATTCTATATCAGAATATATACTAATTATTTGTTCGCAGTATATAGCCTTACTGGTCGATCATCAGGAATTCGATAACCGTGTATCTCTGTGAGGCATTTGGCAATGTTCGTTTGTCGATTGATGGGTGAGGATGCATAAATAGGTCATGTAGTATTACCATAGCCAGAGAGTTTATCTAGGGTGGCATACCCTCATAAGTATTCATTTTCTAGTGCTGCGTAGATGAGATTGGCTCACTGTATTGGTGAACCCAGATTTAATCTGTCTCATCTATCGTTATTTCCCACATTACCGACATTCCAAGTACTTGCAAATGCTCTTCCAAAAGATGTTTCGGCAACTGCAATACATACTCCCAATTCCAAAGGTATATGGTGGTCTGCAGCAGCTTGCTGTCGCAAAATATAACTATCAAAAGGTGCATTTCCATACTTATTGGCGAAATTCTTTATTCTTTCTTCGAGGGTGGCTCCTTGAATGTAGGAAACGTTTGACAAGTCTATTTTTCTTGCCAATTTATCTTTCAAAACCTTGAGATCGTACTGTGTTGGTAAAGTAGAAGGATTCTTCACGGAACTAAGATCAGTGATGCCAAAAGGTGAAACTGCTATCCCATCTTTGTAGACCTCATAATGCAATCTGGGTCAAGGGCTTGAGAATCCTGCACCTTTTGTCCCTGGCTCTCCTCAAGAAATTCCCAGTAATTCACCACGTTCTACATATTGTCCTTTGCTGACGGATATTTCATTCAGTGTAGTAAGAAGGGTGGTATACCCATAGCTGTGGATAATAATAAGATAACTGAGTGACGATCCTCCTGGCGATTTCATATCATATATGTATCCTTGTGCTGGTGCATATATTGGTGTTCATTGTGGTGTAATGATATCAATTCATTGATTCGTCTCAGAATATCTAGAGACATATGGTATGTTGTTATAGCCGGCTTCTATCTTTTCTATGGGATATACTGGCCATGACAAAAACCTACCTCCTTCCTCACGTTTTTCATTATTCGCAAGTTTCTGCTTAAGATAATTATTTGTGGAAAGATAATCTTTAGATTTGATAATAATATTTTGTAAACCTTCTAGAAGTTGTTGCCTACTTTTTTGTAAGTCTGATTCTTTTGCAATTAAAGTGCTCTTATTCTGAGCATATATCTTGATATACTCTACGAGATACTCCTTTTGTTGATTGAGAATATCTAATTGTTTACTGTATTCTTCCAACTTTGTTTTGTATTGAAGATGTTGTTCTTCTAGGGTACCGAGCAATGTTTTCAGATTATTTTGTTTACTATCAATAAAATTTATAAGCTGATCAAATCTTAATGTTAACATTTCAAAAAGCTCCTGATTGGAGAGATCGCTAGCAATATTTTCGGATTTGAGCAAAAGTTTGAGATCATCTATTTCCTGATCAGCCGAATAGAACTCATTACCCATTTTGTACAAAATATCCAAAAACTTCCCCGCAGTGGCTCTTGCGATTTCTTTATCTTTATTCGTTTTATCAATTTCGGCTTTTGTTTGTTTAATTTTGTTAGTATAAGACATAACTTGTTTGAGGGCATTATCCATGGTGTATTGTGTTTTCTTTGCTTGGTCTAATACGAGTTGTATGGATTGTTTTGTTTCTAGTATTTTGCTATCGATTTCTTTTTTTTGGCTATTGACTCCGTCAAACTGCTTTTGAATATTTTGTAACTCACTATAAATAGAACCTATCTCTTTTTGGCTATTGCTAATATTCTCCTCACTGAGTGAAGTAGAAGAAGCTATAGAAGCCAGTTCTTGTTCCTGGAATGCTTTTAACTTTGCTTGGAACTCCTTATCTTCTTTCAATCTATTGGTAAATAAGTTAGTTTCATCGGGAGTATAAGATGATACCACGCTAGCAGCACGAGATATACTGGAGAGCACAAAGATAGCAATAAATCATAATCTGATCAATTTGTAATTCATGAAGAAGACTTGCTCATAAGTAAAACGTAAAGTTCAGTATGATTATATTCCAAAAATACGAGTGAGGCAATATAAGACATTGATTCGTCTGCTGGAAGGCTTTTATGAATTGACATCAAGATGCTTCACTATATAGGTAATGCCATGATTGCGTGAAAAACCTCCAAGGTAGGAACCCTGGAGGCGTATTGGTACTTTACGAGCCTGTTCACACAAATTCATACTCTTGGGTCACTTCCCTCATTTGTTCAGAACAGTCACCGTGACTTTCAATAATGCTTTGGAATTTTGTTTTGATCATCCCTTTATCCACCATTGTTTTAAAGTCGATAGGGTGTCGAACTGTATCATGTAGGGTGACTGTTAGTTCATCTGCTATTTGATCGAGACAGGTTACTACCAAGTGTTTTTTTATGTCTCCTGAGTAGTTATTGTCCGTAAGCAAAGCATAGTTGATTAAATCCAAATCCAGAATACTGGTTTTGAACTTGCCTTGCCAGTCGTTGAGTACATTCGTTTCTTGCTCATTGTTGATCAGTCGCAGAGGTAATTCTGTATTAGTCATTGGGCCAGTGCCATGCCTCGTTTGGTAGGCTCTGGTTATGTAGTATATTTCGGGATTTAATAGACCATTGCGACTGATAATCTCCATAGCATTTCTGCTTGTAGTATATGATCTGGTCACATGGGGAAAGAACCCGTGATCTTGGTCTAGTAATACTCCTTGACTACCTTCAAATACGATTTCATCAAATTGTGTAAGGATGGATTGCTCCGTTACTAAAGTGATATATTGAAGAATAATCTGAACATCTTCCCAAAACTGTTCTAAAGTGAACTGATCAAGATGTTGCTCATAGAGCTCAATCAATTTTGGATTGCCGCTGTTTTTTATTCTTCTTTCATAATAACTGGCGATTGCTTTGACTTTTTGAGTCACGATCCATCCAAATTGAAGATCTTGAGCGAAGAGTAGATTGGGTGTGGTTGTGCTACGCTCTACGGTGGCTGCAAATCCAAGCCCACAGCTGCCGTGATTATTAAGGCTTTCTGTTGCTCTATTGTAGGCAATGTCATATGGGGTTGTCACCATGGAGAGCATATCCACGTAGAGTCTTGTTTGGAATCCGTTTTTACGTAGTGAATTGTATTCATTAAGTAATCCACTCGGATACAAGGTACAGTACTTACTCCAATAGGAGGGGGCACCGCGAAGTGCCCCGCTCCCGATGGAGGAAAAAACATGCCGTTGTCCCGAATTGGTTACTACTGTGTGGCCCGCTTGATGCCCGCCAGAAAAGCGTACGACGAGCGGGTTGCTTGAGTGGGAAACGAGGTAGTCGGTAGTAATGCCTTTACCTTCATCTCCAAAGCCCAATCCGAGGACAATGGCTGTCTTTTTCACAATGTAATGCGTTTAGAGGTGATGGTTGATGGTTAAAACTTGAACACGCCGCCGCTTGTTCCTCCGCTGGGTACGATCCCACTGACGCCGTTGAGTGCACGATGTACTTTGCCGGCGGTGATGGCGTCGAATCCTTTGGTAATGGAGGCGAGTTGAATGCCTTGAAAGAGGGCTACGGTGGTAGCAATGACTTCCGCCACTGTTTCATAATCCTCTATCAAAATGAGACGTTCTCCGAGGAGTTCTTTCCAGGGACGAATCACTTGCGGGTCATCGCGGTATTGGCCTTGTTGGATGTGGAGATGGAAAACTTCCCAGCTCCTTTGTGCTTCTTCCAAAATCCCCTTTGCCGTGATGCCTTCGCTGCTTTCGTATCCCATCAACTTGTCGCTGCATAGGTCGCTGCCGGAAACACTGTCCCAGGTTGCTTCGTCTCCGATTGTGAAAAGTAGTCCTTTGGAGTGCCGCTTTTCAAAATGATCGGTGCTGGTGTGTCTGGCTGCAATCAACCATGATAGGAGATAGGATTCCATGTGTTGGCCGCCGCCATTGCCTTCCAGGTAGGCGGAAGTCAGCCATTTGTCCAGCTCGTCGTTGCCCGATTCAAACTGTCCCACCTGCAGAGGTGCGGTGTCGGAGTAGTGATCACCAATGGCACCAAATAGGATGGCCGGATCTTTCACGTCGTGTGAAATGATGGTGTTCATCAGGGTACCGAGTTTGCCTTTGACGAGATTTTCTGGAATTCGTCCCATGCTGCCGGTCACATCCAGCCACACCATGATGGGTAGCGTAAGTGGATGTTCAATGGAATCGCGAGCTTCGCGAAATTTGAGCCCTTTGGGGCTCATGTCGGCCGTAACCTTCTTACTGGTGAAGATATGGTCGATCGGTTTGTGTTTGCGAGTGCTACTCAAATGAGTATATGCATCGTCGCTCCAAGTTGTGTATCCCACGTTTTAAAATTTAGAGGGTGAGTGAATGATATTCTTTTTTAAAGTTTTTTTCGACGAGTTTGCGGTATTCGTCGAAGCATTGATAGGCGTTGTGATGTTGTGCGATTACGAAGTCTATAAATGCCGGATGATGTGTTTTGCGTAATTTAATGCCGCTGCCAGAGAGATCACCCAACAGGTACACCGCTACTTTCTTTGCACATTCCACATCAATGGTCGGTATTGCACGTTTAGAATCGAAAGCACTTGGCGTGTACCAATGAGCATATTTTCCGCTGCCTGACTCAAGCATTCCATCCATTTTTACTGTGTGATAGAAGCTTGTTACGATGATCCCGTGTGTCTCAGGAACAATAAACACAGATTCGGGATTTAAACCACAGTGGCTGTACCCGATTTGGTGTAACCAGGCTGTGAACTCGAGGATTCTTGACAGAATCCAATTCACATGTTCCTGGGGTAATTCCAATCCCGAGAGAGGGATCGTACGTTTTTCAAACTCTACTTTCAGTTTATCTCCTTCCATCTTCATAGATTTGGGGAGGCATTTTCTGAAATGTAAAGATGCAGGATCTTTTAATGCTGATATAGTGTCAAATACACACTTACTTTTAAGCAAAAATTTTTGCTCACCAGTAAAAATAGCCCATTGGCCGTTTGTAGTGTACTCACCTATATCGTCATAATAAATAGACCCTAGTTCGTACTTATCCCTTAGTTCCACTAGTTTACTGGTTGCCTCTGAAGCTTTGGGATGCTTGCATACGTCAGGATGAAGTTGTTTTACCAAATCTTGGAATTCTTTTTTCCAATGAGATGGGTTTACGATTTCTCCTAATCTTTTTGCATTGAGGATTTTTGCAATGATACTATCGACTGAAGTCATGACTGAGTTGTTTTGTGTGTGAGTAAGGCTGTTAATGAACTTGTGCTAGAATGCTACATCTAGAGTGATTGAATATATCACTGATGTGTCAGTAAACAATAAAAGTAAAAAATCAAGACCATTTAGTGTCGAATGAACAATAAGTATGAATTGTCAAAAAATATTTGTTTCAGATTATATTTATGTGCAAAAACCACTTATAGTACTATGCACTTGACTATAGAACAAGGCCTTCTGTTAGTGATGATAGAGTCTTTTGTATTCTCTGAAAGAAATCATTTTCTGTTGTTTTTCATCCCAGAGATGATTCCACAAACAAGAAAGACTTTGGGCAAAAGTAAGTCTATTTGCTAGTTGCTGCAGTACAGGATTTTCTTTGAAACAACGCACTAGTTCGTAGTTTGGTATGGAGGCATTAAGATGGTGGATATGATGATAGCCGATATTGCCTGTAAGTCGATGAAAGAATCTGGGTAGATCATAAAAACTACTTCATTTTATAGAAGCCATAACATAATCTCGCTTATCTGTCCATTCTTTATAAGTTTCTTGGTGTTGATGCTGTACATAGAAAAACCAGATAGCAATAATACCAAAGCAAAGTACAATGGGTAAATGTGCCATAACTAGTATTTTCCATCCGAATATAAGACCTAGTGCTACATATATACCTATCAATAAGAGATTGCTCCATAGTAGCGATCGACGCTCCTTGTTCCGTCATTCGAAAGTAATAAGTGGCAGACGGTTTTGAATCAGAATGTACCAAGTCGGGCCTATGCCAAACATTACGAGGGGATTGCGGAACGCTTTATACTTCAACTTTCCCCATGCCGTTAACTTCTTAAATTCTTCAACGGTGTAGGTCATGATATCACCTATATCACGATGCTCCCAAAGCTTGTTATTGTGATTGTGATGAAAACTATGACTTTTTGCTCGATAGCTATAGGGAATCAAACTTATGACGCTACATATCTTTCAAATAACATTGTTTGCTTTTTTATTTGGTGTAAAAGATTGATGACCGCAATCATGTTGAATGATGAATATTTTAACTAGGAAGAATCCATTGATAATAGCCAAAGGCATAATGAGCCAGTTCGGCAGCTGCTCGAAATAGATTACTATATACATCAACACGAGGATAGTGAAAAAAGGTCCAAAAGAAGTGATCATCTGTAGAATAGCCTTTTTATAGTTTGGTATTCTATACTTGCTTACTAGTTTTGGTAATGATTTAATAATTTCCATATCAATGGTTGGAAAGGACATGCTGATTGGGAAAATGTATTAAAGTTTTTTGATTTGTTCGACAAAGTCACTGACCTCTTCCGGAAGGGTTATGTTTTCATTGTGAATTTCAATATGTAGGATGCTATCTCCTTGTATGATTTGATTGACAATAACCTGATCTGTTTCGTCGACCACTTGCCCAAAAACAGTATGCATACCATCAAGCCAAGGTGTTGCGATATGAGTAATGAAAAATTGTGAGCCATTGGAATTGGGTCCTGAGTTAGCCATAGAAAGTACGCCAGGTCAACTATGTCTAAGTTCTGGATGGAATTCATCGGAAAAGGCATATCCAGGTCAGCCAGTGCCATCTCAAGTAGGACAACCGGTTTGTACCATAAAATCTTCTATAACACGATGAAATTTCAGATTATTATAAAATCACTTTTGGGCAAGAGTAATAAAATTTCCTACCGTGTAGGGAGTTTTATCGGTATGAAGTGACAAGCGAATGGGTCATTTTGAAGTGTGGATTGTAACTTGATAATTTACATTAATGGAATTTTGATCAGTCATACTAAACAATAATATATAAATTATATTGTATATTTATCTTTTTGAACCCTTTTATCTAGTTCACTTATGCATTTCTAATAATATTAATTCTCTCCTTTGCTTTGTGGATGTTTCTGAATCCCATTCCTACGGGGTATCGGCAAGGATAGACTCTGTAGTCTTTATTTTCTATACTGATAGTCTCAAATTTATCTCATGGGTATGAAGAGACGGTAATTGATTGATTGAGTAAGATACTACTTACTTGATTACCGAAAGTAATAATTTTTTGTGGGTTCAGTATGGATATTTCTTGATGCATAATGGGCATATACTCTTTGAATATGCTATCAGGCAGGTGTTTTGCGTCGGATTGAGTACATTTTGCAAGATTGGTTATGAAAATACCTTGATCTGATAGGTATTGGTAGAGGTTTTGAACCAATTCATTGTCTCGATTATTAATAGAGCCCTGTGTAAATGTACATAGCTCTTGTGAAATAAAACCTAGTTCGTATAACATCTTTCGTGTTTGTTTTAATCCAATCCGTGGTGCTCTAAGTCAGGTTCGATCATGCTGAGCTGAAAGGTTTCTTGCGGTTGGATTCATAAAGACTAGGCATATATGCGGGTTTTTTATACACCCTGCTCCATAAATTGCGTGGTGTCAGACATGTCCAAGTGTTGTCTGCATATTATCATAAACTGCATGCAAAGCAGTTAATTGTAACTTCTGTATATCTTTCATGATGAATTATAATGTAATTGAAGAGCAATCTTCCCTCGAGTTTTTTTAAATCAGCTATAAAGGCAGTTTATATGCATTTCTTTTGTTTGTCACTCAATTAATAATATGCTTATAATGTACCGAACAAATACATTTGTTATTATTGTTATGCTTATACAGACTTTATAATCTATTTATATAGCTATTTCTAACATAATAGGGCAGTGATCTGATCAATAAACTTCTGGGAAATGTTGGAATCATATGATCTTATCCGATAGATGAGTTGACACACAAGCATAATCTATTCTCCGTCCTACATTATTTTGCTTTGCTCATGCCCTATATGACCACCATGTGTAGTGATCTTTTGCCTTGGGATAGAGATGCCTAAAAACATCAGTGAATCAATGTGAAAGAAATTCAGTTATCTTTGCTCTTTCGATTGGTAAAAATCCTATGCTATTCACATTTTCTTTAGGTCTTGCTATATCTATTTCGGTATGACAAATATTATAGTCTCAGACTATAATAATATCTTTATCTTTATGATTTTGGAGATAGTGGATGAGCGTATCATAAAAGTTGAGTTTATATGAAAGCATTTCCCTCCCATCAGCTCTTGTTCCTCAGTTAGGGAAATAGATGTTGAGTACAATAGTATTATCAAATTCTACCTGTGTAACTCTGCCATCTTCATGAAAAATGCTGTCTGCGAAGATATTGCAGCTTAAGTGTGGAATGTTTTTTGTGAGAATTGCTGTACCGGCATACCCAGGCCTTTGTCCGCTATGCCAACAAATATGATATCACATATCTAATACCTCTTGAGGGCATTGATCAATGAAGGCTTTTGTTTCTTGTAATGCTATAATGTCCGGATCGAGTCTTTTAATAGTTTCCACGAATCACTTTTTGACTACGGCTCTAATGCCGTTAACATTTCGGGAAAGGACTTTCATGTTGAAATTTAGGCTGAGACTAAATTATAATATATATCCTGCTAAGAGTAGTGAAGTTATACTTTAGGTCAATTAAAAATGCAGATTTGGTCTGCATTTATGATCTGGATATGGTAACTATTTTGCAATAACTGGTGTATATCCTATGATATATGTCGTGTTATTATCGGCAGCATGCACTAATGCAAATATTCATAATGCTACAACCAAGGTAGCACCAAAAGAGATAAGTTTTTTCATAATACCCAAGTTAGTAGATAAAAAAGTTATTCACTTATGCTACTACTAAGGTATACGAATTATATTTTGGCACTGTGACAAAGTTCGGTTATATTTGATCTAAAGCAGTTTTGCAGGTAGTTTGTTCAAGTTTTTGTTGTGTTGCGATATCGAACTTTCCACTTGCTTGGAGTTTGTAGTCTTTTTGAAACTTAATAATCGCTTTTTTTAGATTAGAACTATAGAATCAGTTTATTTTTCATTTGAAGTATCATA
>CAZLWR010000002.1:0-3530 GCA_964563595.1 uncultured Candidatus Peribacteria bacterium
ATTTTCTGTAAAATATACGTATCATGCTCAAAAGAGCCTCGTATCTATAGAAAAGAAAAGAAAAAAATCAAGTATTATTTACAGATGGTAAGAAATAGTATAGATACTATACTTATAGGTAATTTTGCTACATAATATTGTCATGCCAAGCACCTGTAAGCATAGCAAATCCCACCGTCATTGCGAGCCAAAGACGAAGCAATCCATAAATTACATTGAGGATATCCTTTACTTCGTTCAGGATGATAGTCTGCTACTGGATTGCCACGTCGCCTAGCAATCATCTCTCAGGCTCCTCGCAATGACGGCGACTACTCCATTGGGATACTACCCTATTCTCTTAGAAAACCAATCCATTGTTTGATCCAAAAGCGGTATACCAGAATCAGCATTCGCGATCGTTTTCGTGATATTCTCTTCTTCTTGTTGTCTGCCTTTAGCTGCTTGAACAGTAATAACCTCAGGAGTTTGAATCGGAGTAGCACTCATTGCAGTATGCTCCTGTATTTTGCCTCTAATGCTTCCTACTCTTTTCTTCAAGCTAGCTATCTCATTTCTATTCCCTTCGATCTCACGATGAGTTTGTGCCGCAGCTTTGATCTCATTGAGTTCTTGTTGAATTGATGTCAAGTCTACACCGGGTTTATCAGCACTCTGCTCTATGGTAGTTTGTAGATTTTTTATTTCAGTTAGCAGGCCCTCTAACTTTTGTTGATCAGATCACTCAGTGCCCGGAATACGTTCTCCTGCAGGAGTCTGTTCATGGAGTTCTCGTATCATTCAGATTATTTTATGTATAAAAAGGAGCTTGATTAGAGTATAACACTTTTGACTGCCTTGTGGTGCTGAGAAATATAATCAGTCAGTCTTTGATCATGAGTAATAAGCAATATCGTATGTCCTTGTTCATGGAGATGAATGAGTGCATCAGCAATGGCCTGACTATTTTCCCGATCAAGATTACCTGTCGGCTCATCCGCAATGATAAACTTGGGATCAGAGGCGAGAGCTCTCGCGATACTTACTCTCTGCTTTTCCCCTCAAGACAGAAGGTTACAAACCGTTTGTTTCTTATCTGACAAGCCAAGAGTCTTAAGAATATGCTCGAGATACGCAATCTTTTCTACAGGATCCGTTCCATCGATCAGAAGAGGATAGGTCACGTTTTCCCGCACCGTCATGGTCTCAATAAGTTTGAAATCCTGAAATACTACCCCAAGATTTCTTCTGTAATCCTGCACCTCATCGCTATCAAATCTAGCTATATCTTCTTTATTATAAAAAATTGTCTTGAGAGGAGGCACCAATTGGCGTAACAAGAATTTCACCAAGGTCGTCTTACCAGTTCCTGACTTTCCTATCAAAAAACAAAAGTCTCCCTTCTCCAATGTAAAATGGAAATTATTAAAAATAAGCTGATCAGTATCCGGATATCATCGCGTAAGTCAGTTAATTTCTATTAATGGATGTGACATAGAATAACATGTATTATAAATGTAGTACTGCACTGTATCTTGATGAGTATAATAAATATCACGCTACAAAGAAAGTGTTTTTATTATTTTCCTGGATATATACTTGACATATACTTCACTATTCTTATTAAGAGGAAGCTTATCTTTTCCAAAAGATAAACGAGAAACACAGTGACTAACAAGACTCTAGCCGCGGTCGAAGTAGTCACGGAGCCCACTGCCGTTTACGGTAAGCTGGGCGTTTTTTGTAAAAAAAACTTCTAATATAATCCCGAGTAAAGTAAATAACGTCAACACTGTATCAAACGCATTGTGTGAATCCGTGAGTAAGACATTGGTAGCAATGGAGAACATTAGTTGACGAGGCGGGACCTATCCCGATACATCGGGATGGGGACGAGTCAACTTCGTAATCAAAACATTGATGGGGTCGCAAAACATAACACTGCGTTTGATGGGCGTTTTTGGTTACTTTTTTCACGAGCAAAAAAAGTAACACAACGACATGCATGACAAAAGGATATAGCATAAAAGAAGGACGTACAAAGTACGTCCCCACAATTATGATATGATATCTTAAACACACTAACGCTTTACTCTGACTCTAGACTTAACAGGCAGATCATACATATTCCATTCACTAGCAAGAGCCTTACAACACAAACCTGCTAGTATGGCACCAATAAGCTGTCCCACCAAATGTTGCCAAGCAGTATCAAAGGTAAACAAACCATTAAAATAAGACCCGATAACTACCGCAGGATTAAATGCTCCACCACTGTAAGTACCTACCACATAGCCTCCTACCAATACAGTAAAACCTATTGCAAGACCATAAAAGCTATTATTCGAATTACTTTCTGCAGCCGCAACGTGATGAACTACGTATACCAAGGCAAAGGTAAAGAGTAATTCTGCTACGATCACTTTTACTGCACTTGGATCAAGACTCAGAGGAGTAAGATAACCACTCAAAAATCGACTTACCAACCGTCCTCAGATTATTGCTCCTACAAGCTGACTAATCCAATAAGGAAGTACTTGAGACCAAGAAAACTTACCACTGGTTGCCAATCCAAGTGTAACGGCAGGGTTATAGTGACCACCACTAATATAAGCACCAGCGTACACCAATACCATCAATGCTGCTCCGATAACCAATGGAGCCAAGCTACCAGAAAACCTAACAGCCAAACCAATGCACAACACAAAAAAGAAAGTACCGATTGCCTCTACAACATACTTTTTCATGAAAAAACAAAAATAGTAAATAAAGATATGCTAGGACATGTGACTGTTTTGATAGAAATTACAAGCCATTTTGGCTCCATAGGCTTATTATCGTAGTAATAATCATCAAAATTTAATCATTACTATTGCTGATATCATAAATCATCAAATCATATATGGTAAAAATGGAAGATAATCAGATCATTTCCTATAAAAACAATAATACCCTATAATTCATAATACACTAGAAACAAACAATTCAATCAATAAAAACCATATAAGTCGAGTATAGGAAGCTTCACTTGACAGCAATGGAGCGAGAGATCATAAGACTGCTCCCATCAACACATCACCAAATCAAAAGCCCTCCTTTCGTTTTCCTGACTTAATTTTGTTTATCACGAGCCCCAGTATCCGGATCAACAGTCGTCCCAGCAATCGAATACCTCCTCATAGCAAAACAAATCAGCTAGTTAAAACTCCCAAAGACAATGAATTTCCAGTCCCATACAGAATATGAGTACATAGTGCAGTTACAAAAACAACAAGTCGACTATATGTCTTTAGATCAAGTTCTTCATAAAAAATATCATATAAACTGATGATCACAAAACATGTCATAATACATCACACAAATACCTGAGTCAAAATCGGTAGCATAAGCATATGCAATCCCACCACTGCAAACAAAACCCCTACTACTAGTTCACTGATGATATAGCTAGAAGACAGTACATGATTACAATGTCTACACCTGCCCTTCTGTGCGATCCAAGAAACAAGCGGTATGAGTTCATACCACTTCAATGTCGCATGACAATGTTC
>CAZLWR010000002.1:3630-39783 GCA_964563595.1 uncultured Candidatus Peribacteria bacterium
AACATACCTTCATTCACAACAATACCCCATCATTTCTTGCCAAGCCTTTTTTGCTTAAAATACAAGTAAGGTTTCCATATACGAGAGACGCATCGAGTTAACAACTGCCCCAATATTCATCAAAAGATAAATTCAATACTATCTTTAAACTTCGTGTTGCCGGTAACGAGACTATTGCCCAGACGTATTAGTTGTTTCAAGGGATGATTAGGAAAATAACTCTTTATCCATTTATTGGATTTTCGAACCATGTCTTGATCTTTTTGATAGGTACTATACAAGGGCACCAAGTGAACCAACCGAAATAGCAAATAAATGTCTAAGGGCTGTAGCATAATAGCATAAAGATTTGCATATTTCTCTTCAACATAAAATGACAAACAAAATCTCCTGGTGGCACGGCGTCTATACCTAGAGATTCCCAATAAGCCCAGCATACATCGACTCCAAAACCTAGCCAATCGCAATTTACCAGCGGGCACTATAATAAACAAGTCAATATCCGACTTCTCATGCAAGGCATTAAAGCTAATGCTATTTGCTAAATAAATGACTTTCACAAAAGGTAATGATCTCCGCAACCAGGATAATCATTCTATATACAGCATATAATCTGAAAGCAGTTCGCTTTTTTCACCTTCTCGAGAATACAAAGCACATAGCTCCGGTTCATAATGAAACGTTTCATCAATTACACTATCGGTATCCGCCTGGGACCATTGCAAGTAATCTAAAACTTCCTGATTTGGTAAAGGATAGTTCATGCACTCATAAAACAAGGCGGTCTGATTATCTATTGTTCCCATCAAAGTAAGGTAAAAAATAACTGTTGAATTTCCGTCTATAATAAGTTGTATAGACTTATTAACTTATAGTGCCCCATAGACATCCTTCACGCAAGAAGCAATTTTGGTGATTTTGCACTTTTAGCTCTTTTGGTTGTATATGTTACCCTATCTCCTTTTTTGATCCGTCAAGGTCAGTATGCTAGGCATCGGCATCGTTGTGTCCTTGATTACATTTCTCTATAGTGCTTATCGCTATTGTATGGCGAACCAGTTAGACTTCAAACAATTGTTTTTTTCCTTGCCCTATATGTTTCTCATTGTCTACCTTCTGGGCAAGTACAGCGAGTATTATTTGGTGACCAAGGATTTCTTGCCACTGAGTCCCACAGTCTGGTGATATATTGCATCTCCCAATGGTATTGGGTTTCACTATAGCGGAATCATCATCGGAGCTATCATTGCCTTGTTAGTATTTTTCTTTAACAAAAATAAAAATGATATAAAAAAAATAATTGACATGTTATTTTTCTCCACTATGTGGATGGTTATGGTGCTGGGTGTATTTCTCATATTGAGTGATGAAGTCATAGGGCAACCAAATGATGGAGGGCGATTTGCCATAAGATCACTCATAGCAGATAGCAAGATACAACAATATGGACAGGTATATCCTTATGGTATCATCGTTTCACTCATAGCCTTTGTAAGCTATGTCGCCACAAAAATACGAGTACGATTTACATCGCGTACTGGCTCAGGATATTTAGGATATGCATTATTTTTTATTTTACTCTCTTTTTCATTCTCCTATCAACTCTATCCAAAGTATCTCGTGTCGGACTTCCTGGGCATCAATCGAGATATCAAACACTATATCAATATAATCTTGATTATAGTATGCTCTCTGGAATACTACAAACTCACCAGCAACAAGTAAGAGCACTACACAGTAACATAAACTCAGTATTCACCTGGAATTTCATATAAAATATAATAAAAAAAATCCCATCAATGGGATTTTTTAACATTACTCTTGAAAAGAGAAATTAGTTTGTAACCGTACCAGTAGTTTCCATAGTTGTAGTGTCAGTTGTTGTAGTAGTAGTCGTAACGTCAGTTGTAGTAGTAGTTTCTTCTACCATAGCACCAGTAGTAACTTCACCAGTCATACCTTCATCAGTAGTAACTTCCATAGCTGGTTTTTTAGTACAACCTGCCAACAATACAGCACAACCCAAAACTAATAATAATTTTTTCATTTAATGGAGTGAATAATTATATAAATCATATAGTTTCCAGCAATAATCATTTACTGTCAAGTATCAAGTTTATTTTTTATATTATGCCATGTAGCTTCATAAAGTCAATGTAAGCATCCTGATTTGTAGGATATCTATAGGCAAGATAATCAGACAAAAGCACTTTCCGATCCATAAAAGAATTACGAAAATCGTGCACTGAGGAGAGCACAAAAGGATCATGAGTGCGGTCCACATACTTTTTAACTGTATAAGAGCGAATTCTCTCGATAAGTTGCACTGAGCATATTTGTTGATTTCCTAAGGAATTAGTAGTTTGTATTGTGAGATCTATGTCTGACACAGGAAGACTAACAGCGTGTACCTCTTGTATATATTTGCCGGTAATGCGCTGAACACTAGCCTTCATAATTTCCGACAAGCTATCTTCTAAGCGAATCAAGTCAATTTCCTCACCTTCTTGAGAGTTGTATTGCATGGTTAGCTTAGGATTGATATGAATCATATATGCATCAAATCCTTTTATCGGATCACCTACCATATAATATTTACATTCATTTTGTTCAGTGCCACTAGTATGCCAAAAAGACCCGCAGCATATATAGTTCTCATAGCTAAAGGGCTCATGAATATGTCAGCTTATAATAGATAAAGCCGGCATGGTACAAAACTCAGGACATACCGCACCATCTTCAAAGCCAAATCTTGCTTGCACTCCAGGAAATTGAATATGGGCAGTATAATAGTGATGGTAAACGATGATCTGCTTATAAGTCTGTTTATTGGTTTCGTAATAAGTAAGCAGAATAGTATTAAGCAAGGCGGATAACTTATCACCGGCCTTAGCTGACACTTCCAATCCAGCTATTGTTTCCAATATATCACGACAAGAGCTCGTGGCCAATGCTCCAGGATTATAATGCTGACCAGCTCATGGGGCAATAAGATGATCGTTGTAAGGTACAACGATATGTAAAGCATCGTCTTGCTCCCAATGATAAGGCTGTGTTATGAACTGTAGCCTTCAAGGTGAATTGAGACTCAAGTCCGAAAGGATATCAAATGCCTTCCTACCCTCTTCAAAGACAAAATGTCAGCCTATCCAATCATGATTACCAGACATAACTTTCACATTTCTTCCTTCACGGTAGAGCTTTACAAAAAGATCAAATAATCTGAGCAAATAGGTACGATCATAGCTAAACATATATACATAGTCGCCCAAAAAAAGTACTTCTTGATCTGAATGTTTTTGAAAAATATCCTCTAGCATTGCTAGTATCTTATCTCCATGTTTTGCTGAAATATGAATATCGGGCACAAGTATCATCGCATACTAGTAATTTTTCCCGGCTAATAATCCATAAATATCCACGGGATTTCCTTTATCTATCGGCACAAACGCTCCAGCATCGTATCGGTTTCACTTGAGATCAAAGACGACTCCGGTCAATAAGCTATTCACTGTCATATCCCGTCCATCAGGGTACATATCATATACTATCTTTCGAGATTGTTCCAAATCACCGTCCTTTTCAAAGTCCAACCAAATAGTATGGCGAACGTTTTCTACTTCATGCTTGATGCTGATCACTTCGCGTACCAAACCGCGGCCATCCCGCAGAAGTTCAAGCTTGTCTTTCCCTATTTTCCCACTGATACTACTCCTACGAGATTGTAATAAATTGATGGTAACAAGAGACTGGATGGGGTCATACCACACATCTTGCTTTATCAGTTCTTGAAAAAATCCTAGTACAGGATCACTGCTGGAACCCTTCTTTTGTTGCTCCAAAGAAAGTAAATCAGTATCTATAATAATCTGACAAGCATTTTTATTTTTACATAATAACGAATCCATATAGATAGCTCATGATAACATTTGAAACAAACGTCCAGGATGTATCATATAATGCAATCGATCACGAGAGATCAATCATTGTAGGTAGACAAATTGACCATCCGTATCAGAAAGGGAGCCAAGGAATTGCTTTAAAAATGATTGCGGAGTTGCTCCAGATGTTAATAAACTATAAGAACGAACAAAGTTTTTATCAGCCTCCTTTAGCCAATCGAGATTAAGTTCGTATGCTCAGAATCCTCCTTTGTAATGCAACAGCGTCTGCTGATCACTTCGACCGAATCATAAATTCCCACTTATCGAGATTGCCTGGGCACGGTCATCCAATCCTAGATTTCACTTTACTATGCCCTCATACCGACGTCCACTACGCATAGGAGAACGAAAAATAGCCTGAGACAAAAACGTACGTCGCGATGATTCTGGATCTGGAGCGGGATCTTGACCCAATCGCAATCCAAAACAAAGTATACCAATGACAAAGACGATTAATGAAAAGTATTTAGCCTTCATAATAGTAAGTATGATAAATACGATTGTTTTTGGTGCAAACTACCACAAGCTGCTGTTCTAAGCCACTTTGACCATGCTCCGCCAAAAAGTGTGCTATAGTTTTTTCTAAGGTCTGTAGCTTTTTCGAACTAATATAATCTGACAAATCATCGGTTCCCTCTACTTCTTTTACCTCCACAAAAAGCCAGGTCTGAGCATTCCTCATAATAAGATCAATCTCACCTCACCTAATCGTGTAATTTTTTGCAATCAACAAAAAACCCTGGTGACTGAAGTGCTCAGCAACAAGGCTTTCGGAACGATATCATTTTTGTTTCTTAGTGAGCATAGAGTGTATAAAATTCTCAAATTTATAATATAAATGAGTAATTATACTTAAACCACTAATTTTCAAAGAAAAAACGAAGAAAAATTATTATGCTAATTCCACTTTATCAAAACTCAAACTTACTGGAGTTGTTCTTCCCATAAATTCTACCATAACAGTGATATTGCCTCTGAGATCATCTACTTCAGCAACCCTACCTTTCATATTCTTGAAATTTGTCTCTCTGATGATAACAACATCATCTACTTTGAAAGAATTTCTTGTCGTAAGTTTTTCATTTTTTTCTCTTACCTCCGCCACAATCTTTTCATATTGCTCATCTTCAATAGGAATAGGTCTTGTTTCCGCTCAGATGATCAATCTTACTCCAGGCGTATTTCTTACTATATACCAAATCTTGTCGTTCATTTTCATTCTCACAAACAAGTAGCCCGGATAGAGCTTTTTTGGTTTGATTGTTTTTTTTCCTTTTCTCGTCACAATTTCGTTTACAATAGGCACAAAAAATGCTGTTACATCATTTTCGAGACCGATTTTCTTCACTCTTTCATTCATATTAGCGACGACCATTTCTTCTTGGTTTGCATTGACAGACAATACATACCATCTCAGGTTATCATCTTTTATTTGTTTGTTCAAATCAATTTCCTGAATTTTTGGCATTAACCCCTAAACATCTGATAAATAGTACTATACAATTGACTGATAACAGTATCTGTTATAATGAAATATACTCAAGCCACAATGATGGCCACGAACACCAATCCTGTCATCTGTATATATTCCTCTCTAGTCGGAAACTTCAGCTTCTGGACGGTTTCCAAACTATCATAAAAAAAATTAAACATGAGTGTACTATAAAAAATAAGATAATCTCAATCAGAATAATCAAATAGAGTCCTTTATCAAATGGATTTATTGGACAAAGCTAATTATTTGAATGCCAACAAATAGGCGATATATTTATAATGCCATTATGGAGAGAGCGTGAAGCAATCTTGACCTCATCGTCGACACAGGAGCCCTCTCACGAGTATCTCTTACTCGTTTAGATTCTTTCTTGTCGCGAATGAGTCTGATCACTTCTCCAGTAAGACGATGAGTGATTTCTCTACAGGTACAAGATATTCTCTTAACATCATATCAATTGCGAATGGTTGCTCACTCATTGCAAGATACAGGTCATTCTTCAGCGACTAAGACACTTCCACCAGTCAAGTTCATCTTTTTTATTATACATAAAAAATAAATAGTGTAGGACTGATAATCATGCAAAGTGAAAAGTCAAGGACATTTTTAATATTATATGTATAGTTATACCTCATATGTCCATATATAGTATAAGAAAGCCAAGAGTAGAGAAGTAGTTAAAATTATGATTATAGATAATAAAGATTACTAATACAAATATATCGACAAGTATTATAAGTTGATAACGATTCACTATACAAATATGAAATAGTTGTCAAATAACAAAAACAATAGAGCGATAGGAGACAATATATCATAATAATATATAGATACAAGGTCTATCAACAAGTAGAATGTACTATCTAATAGGAATCTAGTGATTTATACTTTTCTTGAAAAAGGCCTTGCAAAACAAAATGAAAGGAGTAAATACAGACTTCGTCCGCCCAAAATGACATTGTATCGGCTCCGAGACATTTTACGAAACTGGACACATTAGAACACCATGAGCTTATTTTACGAATCCATTTGACCATCCAACGGAGAGAAAAAATTACACTCTGCTGACGCTCTTGCTAGACAATACCCCAAACACGTATGACGTATTTTGTGATACAAAAATATCTTCTGACAAGATAGACAGATTATCAATACATTCATTAGTTGAAATATAGCAACTATAAACCTTTCCCAGCACTTCGCATCAAAAGATTACCGACACATCAATCTCTATCAATGTGTCAATGGCTGCAATCATAGTCCTCCATAAAAAATATTCAGTATTAGTGCCTTTATTTATTATTGGTTTTTTTAATATGCTCCGTAATCTTAAGTATGATTTTCCAGCAGGAATCTCAGTGTTTCTAGTTGCTGTCCCCCTTTGTCTTGGAATCGCCATTGCAAGCGGTGCTGACCCTATGGCAGGAATTATTGCAGGAGTTATCTGATGAATAATAGTGTGATTGTTGAGTAAATCACCATTAAGCGTCTCCTGACCTGCGGCGGGCTTGGTCGCTATCGTGTCAGTGGCTATCACTAAACTGGGATTTGATCAGTTTCTTATTGCAGTTGTCTTAGCTGGTATTATCCAAATACTCTTGGGCCTCTCCAAAGTATCAAAATTCTCTCATTATGTCCCTCATTCGGTAATCAAGGGGATGCTTGCAGCTATTGGGCTCACTCTTATCATCAAACAAACTCCCACCTTGCTCGGATCTGTAGGATATGATATGAGCACTATAAGTCCTATTATCCTTAGTATCGGCGTACTATCATTGATTATTATGGTATTACGACAAGAAACACTTGGTAAAAAGTATAAATCAATACCCTGATCTCTTATAGCGGTAATTGCAGGAACAATCATATCTTGGACTATCAGCACTTATTTTCCAGAATTAGCTCTGAGTGCGAAACAACTTGTTGCCTTACCAGTTCTGGAAAGTTTCAATCAGATCTCCAGCCTCATACATATACCTGCCATGGGCTCACGAAATAACCCACAGCTTTATATAACTGCTCTCACCATAGCACTCGTTGCAAGTATAGAGACCATCCTTTCTATACATGCGATAGATAAACTTGACCCAGAGCAAAGAAAAACTCCCCTCAATAGAGAGCTCATAGCACAAGGAATAGGAAACAGTCTGAGTGGCCTTATATGATGACTGCCTATCACTTCAGTGATCGTGAGAAGTTCAGTAAATCTCAATAGCAATGCCAAATCCAAGCAATCTGCAATCATACATGGTATATTTCTGATTATTGCTGTTATTTTTGGAGCAACTCTTATTAATATGATTCCCATGGCCTGTCTAGCTGCAGTATTAATTATAACTTGATATAAGTTGATCTCTCCTCAAGTACTTGTACAACAACGAAAAGAATGATATCTCGAATTCACTTCTTTTCTTCTCACTATCGCGGTGGTAATAGCAGAAGACTTGCTATTGGGAGTGATTGCTTGAATCATTTTCTATTACATTATTCGCTATGTTCTTAGCAAGCAAGAAGCTTCAGCACTGGTCGCTGTAGTGGAAAACGAAAAAGATTAATTAATGAATTTCCCTATTGCCCAAAACAAGAAACTTACCACAAGCCAACTCAAACCGATAACAATAATAACAATTGCTACGCGTTTGACGGCTTTTTTTGCATTTTCTACACCATCCTTTTCTTTTTCAAAAAATATCATGAAAAAGTTATAAATCAGGATAATAACGCTGACTAATGCTAACAGACTCAAAGCTATATTAACTAGCATCTGTATATACGTAAATATACTATCTGGAGTACTGCCTCAACCAAGCGAACCCACATCAAAACCGAATACTTTCAAAACCTGTTCAATAAAACTATCATTTTGTGCTTGCTGATCTATGACAACGGTCTTTAACGGATCTATAGGATTACTTGATGGATTTGCAGTGAACTCATTCCCATAAGGGAAGTCTCCAGCAAGACGGAGCAGCATACTCATCATATAGAAATTATATATTAAAAAGAGGTTACAAATAATTACTCTATGATAGTCAGATTATCCTTATTTTGCAAGCCAATCATGTAGGCTAAGCGATAAATGCTGGATAAATTATAATGCCACACAAACGTATTTTATACCTTAGGACCTTCGTACTGCTCGATCTCATTACCCAGTATTATCAAAACCCTATCAACAAACGTACGATGCCGAACGCCAGTGTTTCCAGGCACGAATGAAACAGTATCTGCGGAGATGATATAACTGTTTTTTTGAATATAAATAATAATCAGATTATAGATCGATCTTATGATGGTAATACCAGCATGATTACCACGGCTGCTGCGAGTTTTTTCAGTGAACTCATTGTCGGAAAAACCTTAGAACAAGCATTATCTATGACGTATGAAAACACCATGATCCCCGAAGGGTTTGAGGTGACCCCCAGAAGAAAAAGAGCCGGTGGAATAGCTATACTTGCCACAAGAAATGCCATCCATGAGTTTATAGGAGATGGGCAGCATAATGTACGAGAAGATGTGGTAGAAATATAATTCCTATATCGCAGCAATGTTATTGGTATTACTAAGTCTAGCATTATAACTCGCTATATTCTGATCTGCATCTTTCCAAACGTCAGTGTTAGACATGTAGATACCCCTAAATCAAGGAAGCGGATTATACTTTTGAATAATATTAACTAACCATATAGAAGAATTTCTCTTAGCAATGATATCGGCTACCGAACTTCAGCCATACTGCTGTTTAATATCCTCAACTTCAGCTATTATTTTTCTTGCGTCAGATTCTGACCTAGCAGAAAACATCTCCAAAACACTAAACGGTCTTCAAGAGTTTACAAACACACGGTTTCTTTCCTGTAAATTCCTAAACAAAGCGTTGATGCCTTGAATAGGCGTTGCGAAACTTCTTCTAAGTCCCTGATCCGTGTTTCCTACATTACCAAAGTTGTTTTTAGTAGTCATGTATCACTTTCTTCCAAAACTCGTTTCTTTTCATGCAATGAATAAAAATTGAGCCAAAGGAACTCATGTTTTGACCGATTGAGCGATAATATGGTCAACGTAAGGAAGCAAAGGACTATGAGGGCTTTTTTCTTTTATAATGTCAGCCACCCTCTGTACTAACTGCATCTTATCGGGGCTAGCTTCAATAGCAGCTCATTGTTCGATGGGGGCAGCAGATGGCTTAACACCAGAAGCGACCTCTGGGGCCGTGATACTATCTGATGTCATAGGCTGCATAGCGACAGCACTAGGCTTATTATTTTGTCTAAAGTTTTTTATAGCAGTCCTAGAGTTTGGTCAGATTACACCATCACATGCATCAAAAATTGATACTTTTTGGTTGTAACTGATCCCATAAAACCCATTTTCATATAAATAAAATTGTATGAGTTTCCTTTGATTCAAGGTAGTACGTGGTGTGCCGGGTTTTTCTAGTAAACTTATAAGAGAAGCAATAGCTTGATAGCCGTAGTCGTTTTTTTCTTTGATTCCTTCTAGCAAAAGAGCCTTTTTCAGATACAAATCTACATTGAGTCGCTGCTCTTCATAGCCTATCTTTACGAGATTTTGCTTACAGTTTGTTCTTGTTGTTTCATTGAATGTCATATCTCTTATGGCTTGTTGTATAGGCTTTCAAGCTCTTGCAACCTCCTTTTTGATAAAACTCAAAATTTCAGCCTTTGCTTGGACCTTCTCGGATTCAGGAACAGCATTAGAGGCCTCTAGTTGCTCCAATACTTCCCTAAAGAGATGACTCAATAATCTAAATAATGTGTTCATGAGTAATAATTCGTATATATACTGCTATACTTAGTATATCTCAGATTATCACAAATTACAATAATTCATAAACTGAAAGCCTATATTGAGTCATTATAACATTGCCTTTGGGCAAAAAGTCATTGCAATAAAAAAACCCGGGAGTACCGGGCTTCTTAGTGGTTATGAGTAGTGATAATAAGGCTGTGCAATTAAGGTATTATAAATATCTGCTTTTCTTAGATTGCCTCCTGTTACGCACTCCATCACAATATTCATATCGCATAGCAAATTAGAAATAACGGCCGGATCATTTGGGTTCAAAGCTTTACGATTCTCCATGATGGTAACGCCCTGATCATCCGTACCCAAATATGATCGATTAATGTCGCTAAAATCAATATTCTCAGGCGAACAATCATAAAAAGTAAATCATCTTGGATAGGTAAGCCCCATGTTAAATCACTCCATAGCTGCTCCACGACTATTCAGTAGTGATCAATATTCATCTACTTCATCAATATGTATATCCAGGTTTCCATGAGTTAAAAGCATCGCACCGCCACTAACTGTAAGTCTGTACTTTTTTCATGCTTTGAGAAAAGATCAGTTTTTTATAGCTGTAAATTGTAGATCACTAAAGAACTTTGTTTCTCATTCATATCTTCAATATATGGGGTCGTCTAAATACAATTTAGATAATAGCAAACCTAGTTTATCGTGAAGAAATTCATGAACTGCTGGCGGATTATTGTGATTTGAACGTGTCGGAAAAATCGGGTTGTTCATCGTATACAAATCATGAGGAAACAAATTACTGTTTACTGACTCACAAGACATTTGCAATTTCATCTGCACCTGGAAGTGCATCCCACAAACCACTATTAGGATTGATAAGTAGACTAGCTCCATCTAAGATATGTTGGATCTTGTATTCAAAGCTTGCACCCTCAAACCAATCATTGAGTACTACCCTTCTCTTATCAATAAGATTTTCCACTCCATTACCAATCAGTGTGCCTCTGAGTTTAAGACCTCCATTAGCACATCGTGATTTATTTTTGTCTGTATTTAAATAATAATCTGAATCAAATCATTTTCCAGCAATCAATATACCTTGGATAATCTGAGGAGCAGGATCATCGGTGTAATCATTACAGTTCGCATCGCCTCCGATTGTGATTGTACCATTGGGAACCACATACATAACGTTTTTCGCGATAGTATTATCTAATCTCAAGTTACCATTTTTAACAATTACAGTGCTATTATCAGCCACATCTTTTTCTTGTAAGGTTACAGAATTATCATAGACATAGATCTGCTTTCCAGGAACTTTCTTAGCAGTTACACCAGCTCACCCTTGAGCCAATTTATCATATTTG
Organism: uncultured Candidatus Peribacteria bacterium; assembly: GCA_964563595.1. GTDB lineage: Bacteria > Patescibacteriota > Gracilibacteria > Absconditabacterales > Absconditicoccaceae > CALMFT01. The sequence goes on from CAZLWR010000002.1 coordinate 15,222, forward strand.
GATACAAAGTCAGAAACGATGTAAGCAATATTTTGTGTTGGTTGGAAGGCATTCAAAGTAAGTGACTGTTGTACTCCCTTGAGATAAAGATCAAATCTTGGTGTATTACTAGAGAATCCATAATATCCTTGGATAGCAGTGTCTTTCAAGGTACTTATAGTAGCACCCTTTTGAATCATGTATCAGTCGCCCACTACGAAGTTGTACTGACATACTGTTCCATCATAACTTGAAGTAGCAGTGTTGGTACCACCAATACAAGTAGCGTACGTAATCTTTTTCAATTCGATCTTATACTCTCCATAAATACCCTGCGTAGTTGCTCTATCAAAGATAGCGACATATCTACCAAATGGTTTAGTAATCTGTTTATGGAACCAAAACTTCATAACTTGTGTGTCGAATCATTGATCACTGTTACATGGTATGGTGAACGTACTAACAGGATCTGTAGTTCCTCTTTTACCATTGTAAATAGAGAAAGTACATTGCATACTACTAGATAGTACTCTACCAACATCAGCATTACTACAACTACTTGCAGTCGTAACTTTACTTAAATCTATATTCCATCGGAATGGAAAGTATTCTCCTTCATTGATACTTGGAGGATCTATATCCATACATTTTGGAGGATTTGTTGCATCCTTTAATCTACAATTAAGTTCACATATCTTGCCTTTGTTGCTTCCGTTTCTAATAACTCTATCGCTTGAAACACCCAAATCACAGTCTTCACCAAGCTCTACAATACCATTACCACAATAATTGAATGCTCCTCATCCTCACAAACTACATACTCCATTGATCATAGTAAGTCCTGGAGGACAAGCATTACAGTTTGGAGGATTTGTTGCACCATTTGGACAAGATTGAGGTGGAGTGATAGTAAATGTTTCTTTACATACTTCATGATTCCTCACTGCCATATAGTTACTAAGATTCGCATTGTCATGGCAGGCAAGCACAGAAATCTCAGATGCAGTACAATACTCTATAGGAGTAGGTATATTTGCATACTCTGATAATGGAACAAAGCTTACCAGATATGGTGCAAGTGTAGGTTGAACTGCACACAATTGATTATTAGATTTTCTCTTATAGGCACAAATCAAAGAATTCAGGTTATTATTCTGATAATAATCAAGTTTATAGTCTATATTGCCATCTACAATACACTGAGCAATATAATTACCAGGTGCTGCAAACGTATAAGTTCCTTGAGGACCATACAAACTAGCTACTAAATTACTGCTCGAAATACTATCTCTGTAGATGTAAATCTGATGCACAGTTCATCCCAATGAACTACAAGAGAATGATACTACTTGTCCAGTTGTAGCAGTAATTGGATTAACAGCTATATCAATACATTGCACACCACTACTAGCACTTCCAGCATTCACCGTAACAGTTGTGTTACAGGCATTACTAGTTGTTCCAGCTACCTTACATTGAACACTATATGAACCAGGAGTGCTAAAGTAATGTAAGTAAGATTGTTGATTAGAAACCAATGTTCAATTTACAAACAGTTCATAGGCTCCACCAGATCCGATACAAGTTATGTTTCCAGTGAATGATCAAGTTCCAAGAGATGGAGAGACATTTACCGAAGTACATACTGGATTGGATGTAGGAGTTGTGACTGTAACAGTCTTGATACAAGCAGGAGCAGTAACGCCACCAGCCTTACAAGTCAAGGTATATGTTCCTGGATCAGTGAACTCTACTGTCCCACCAGAAGTAGTCAGATTATTAAAGTAATTATTAGGTCATACTATAGATACAACGTAATCATTGTTGCTTACAAAACCACCATTACAAAAGAAGTTTACGTTCAATGGGCTTTGACCAGCAGTTGGACTCACCGTCATGTAGTTACACTTTGCATTAGAAATTTGAGTTGTTCAAACCAATGGCTTTATACAAGCATTACTAGTGATAGTCCCATCCGCAAAACATTGTACCGTATAGGCACCAGTATTGGATAATACGAATGTGCCAGTAGGTGTATTTCCAATAACCTGACCATTAGCAACAATACCAGGACCGAACAATTTCACAACATAAGATGTTGCTCCTTGAGCAGTACAGCTATAACTTACTGTATATGGCACTGTACCAGTAGAAGGATTGATACTGAGGTTGTTACATGCTACATTGGACGTAGGTTCATTAACATCCCACATAATCATATCTTCATCATCTTCATTCGGCATACCATTGGGGCCCATATTACATGGATCACTATCTGGATCTTGTGGTTCACCAGGTTCTTCATAGGCACATACCTCTGTTCTATTTTTCTCCCATACTGCAAGAATAATCTTAGCTTGGATAGTAATGCTTGTAGTTTGACCCGGAGCCAATGATGCTATAGATCGTTGGTAAGTGTTGTTACCCAGAGCAATACCATTTGGTTGACTTGAAATATATTGCAAACTACTTGGTAAATAATCTTTTACTGTGAAGTTGGTAGCAGTTGTGGTGCCACTATTTCAAACTATAAGCTTGAAACTAATAATATCTCATGAGTTAAAGTTTGCATGATCTGGAGTATTGGTATCAGCAAATAACTTCTTAATATTGAGATCGATGAATGGCGTAGTACTCGTGTTCACTGATTTCAAACACGCAGGAGACGTAATTGTGCCATTTACCAAACACTTGATTTGATAAGCGCCTGGGTTTGTTATAGTATAAGTACCAGTTGGATTAGTTCCTATATTTGTTATCACGCCATTTTGAATAAGCTGAATAGTATATGCTGTTGCATTTGTTGCAGCACAGTTATATGATACCGTTAATGGCACATTTCCATTCACTGGAGTAACCGTCAACGCATCACATGTTGTAGGGTTCTCCGGAGTGGGCACATCAAATCAAGCACAACTCTCATCATCTTCTATATCCTGTCCTGGATGATTGAAAGGATCGCTATCAATATCACGAGGACTAACATTTGAAGATACACCGCTGTAATTACCAGCTTCAGCACAGTTGTCATACCAACCCGCCCTGAGTATCTTTCATGTTAAGTATACTGATTTTGTTTGTTGAGGAGCTAATCATCCAATGATATTCCATTGAATAGTCTGCCCTACAACTTGTATGCCACCGTCAGATGCAGAAATAAACTGTATACCATTTGGTAAATAGTCTTTCACGCTCAGTGTAGGTATTGGCACATTGCTATTATTGAACACCGTGATCTTAAATTGCACCAATCATCCTGATACAAGGGTACCGGGAGGAGTTGTCACTATCTTTGTCAGTTCGACATCATAGTTAACCGGCGTAGGCGGATTGACCCAGAAACAAACCTCATCTTCGTCATCTTCAGATGGATTGCCGTTAGCTCACATGTTAAATGGATTACTATCACTATCACGAGGGATAGCGTTAGAATTCATTCCGCTATAATTACCTGCCTCTGCGGCATTACATGGATCTGGATTGATAGACGTATATTTAGCAGTTCCTTGAACCGTAAAAGTAATTGATTGGTTTGGTAATAAATTGATACCATTCCAGGTTATAAGATTTCACTGAACGATACCTCCATTACTTGCAGTAACATTGATCAGTGCCAATGCAGGAAGATAATCTTTCACGCTTACATTATTGGCAGCAGTATTACCTTTATTGGTCACCGTGACGTTGAAAGTTACCACTTCACCACTATTGAACATATTGTGAGAAGGGTCTACTAGTACTTTCTCAAGTTCAATATCTATATAAGGAGTAATCGGATTGACTACGTTGTAACACAAGACATCTTCATCATCTTCAGATGGCACGCCACTAGAAGTCATAGTACATGGGTTACTATCTGGATCTTGTGGTTCACCAGCTTCTTCATAAGCACATACTTCTGTTTTATTAGTGAAGTTTCCTTCTTGGTTTATCTTACCAGTGAGATAGAGCGTAATTGATTGATTTGGAGCAAGTGGTCCAGGGATAGTCCACGTAACAGTTCCATTTGCATTTACACCTCCATTGGAAGCAGAAACAAATTGATATCAAGCAGGGAGATAATCCTTGACAGTAAAGTTTCTTGCACCAGTGTTTCCCTTATTAGTTACAATAATCTTGAATCAAACAAAGGCTCAAGAATTAAATGTCTCACATGTTTGGCTGCCATTGGTATGTTGTTTATCAATCTCAAGATCAATAAATGGAGTGACCGCCGGAGTAAACCAGAAATCCATTTTACAGGTATTAACAGCATAACCCGTTCACTCTGGCTGAATGCCATCTACGATACATTTTACTCGATATACATTACTATTATTAATAGAATAATTAAAGGTTCCATTTCATGCATTGATCGTTGCTCTGGTAAACATAGTACCATTGACCAACTCAATAAGCATACAACTCATAGCGCCTTGAGAATTGGTTGTATAACTCAGTGTCACAGGTAGGTTTAGTAAGTTAGCAACACCATTGATAACTGGTATATTTCCAGGATTTGCAATAACCTGAAGATTATTACAGAAACCATTTTGTACTGGAGGATTCACTGTTACTGGCACATCATCACAATTATTTGACGTATTTGTTTCAGCACTGTTATTGGTGCCTATCACAGTTTCTACACAAACATTGTTTATTTGTGTAGCAGGCGTTGACGAAACTACTTTCGCCTTGAGTATATAAGTACAGCTCTGTCCGACAGGCAGATTTGCATTGGTTACATATTGATTATTTGTTTGACCATTTCGATTTGGAGACCCCAATGTCCCACATTTCGTACCATTGCCAGCATCAGATGTAAATCCTTGATAAGCACCAAGAGTTACTTGACCAGCGGGTAGAGTTTCATGCAAGGTCCATGATTTTGCATTCGTTCAAGTCACATTTGTGACTACAAACTTATAAGTAATGATGTCTCAAGAACTTACTGTAGTTGAACCACTTACTGTTTTTACAATAGTAAGATCAGGCGGAGTAATAACAGCAGGAGGAGATACTACTACTGTTTTATTACAATTTGGATCGCTATCTCCACCAACAGTACACTGGATTTGATGAGTACCGGCAGGGAGGTTAGTAAATGAACCAACTTTTGTTGTCTTTGTGATTTCATTACCGTTTTGTAAGAAAGCAGTAACTACATAATTATTTGAGTTTGCTCATGTACAGTTATAACTGACATTCAATGGAGCTGTTCCATTGCTAGGGCCAACCCATAAACTAATACATTGTGCAGCTGGTGCTGACACCGTTACACTACCCGGACACGCATTTGGAGCCGTTACCTGGCCATTACCAAATGCTTTACATTCGTATGTATAACTAGCAGCAGGTAGAGGTACGCTATATGCATAACTTGAACCAGCTTGGATATTCGTGAATACTGTTTGACCAGCAGCGTTTTTTACGATAAGTTGTACGCCAGTCACATTCGCAGAATTTGGAGTACCACAAGTTACCTGTAAGTTTTGACCACTGGTAAGGGTACCGCCATTTGCAACTGTTGGATTAACTGGAGTAAGTTGACATATGGGTGCAGCAGGAGGAGATACTACTACTGTTTTATTACAATTTGGATCGCTATCTCCACCAACAGTACACTGGATTTGATGAGTACCGGCAGGGAGGTTAGTAAATGAACCAACTTTTGTTGTCTTTGTGATTTCATTACCGTTTTGTAAGAAAGCAGTAACTACATAATTATTTGAGTTTGCTCATGTACAGTTATAACTGACATTCAATGGAGCTGTTCCATTGCTAGGACTTATAGACATACTAATACATTGTGCAGGAGGCGTAACAACCTGGCACTGGGCACTACAGATAACTCCATTTACAGAAGTGATTCCATCATTTTGAGCACCGTTGTCACATCCTTCATTTACATTGAATTTAATATTAGGGAAATTTGCAGGGCTACCTTCGTATATAGCTCATTGTGTACCGTTATCTCTGATACCATCTCCACAAAATGCAACTGTTATGTTAGCACACTCATCAGGAGCCGTAAAGGGAGTTGGACTTCATTGGGCAGTATAGTTTCCATTTTCTACCGTATAAGAACCATTAGTAGGATTAAAGTTGGTAACTTGTTGATACGCCGCACCATTAGCGTTCATATTTGCATATGAGGTACCCTTTAGTTTAAATACGGCCTGAGCTGATATCTGAGATCTATTGTTGAGACCAGCCTTATGTCCATCTACACCGATAGTTGCATATGTCCAAGTCACTTGTGAAGTTCCTTTGAACTTAGAATTAGATATAGCCTGAAAAGTCGCACCATTCATTGAATTATTGGCATTATAGAAATTTACTTTACTCCCACCTACCGTATCAAATACATGGAATCTAGTAGATTCACCAATGTACAAATCACTCAATACGACATCATTACCTTGGTATACAAGGAAGTCCCTGGTGATGGGACAAGTCTGAGTGGTGTTTACTGGTATATTGAGGTCATTTGGTCGTTGGAATGCCAACGCTGGAAGGAAAGAGATTACATTTCCCAAGAGGGATTGGACCAACATCAAAGTCAGTACTCATACTTTTGATAACATACGGAGGTTTAGTTGCATTTTACAAAAGTTGTAGGTAAATAGGGTATTCTCAGTATTTTTAAATGTTTATACAGTTTTAATAGTTCTTGTCAAGTCATTATATAACACATTTTCTGATTATTTCTTCTTTCTAATCCTATCAGTCACAGTTATTTTCATGCCCTTTCTATCATGATCAATCCACTGCACCGCCTGGGCAGCAATTTGTTCACGAGTAAGATAGTTTGGAACAGTAAAGCTTCAAGGAGTAGTATTTCGTGTTACCTGATCAGCGTATGCTTTGTTTGCACTAATAAGTTGTTGTTGGAGGTTATCATTTATTTGACCTCGAACTCACATGCCATTTTGTAACTCACTCAACGTATGAAACTCAGCAACTAGACCATATTGATCAGTCATATAATTAAAATTCCATTGAGGAACTCCATTATTGTCGTAACCAGTAAATTGTATTCCTAGCTTCATACCAGTATCAAGATCCACAACTATTCCATTGCCAGGAGCAAGTGGTACCGTAATTTCTTGACCATTTACGATAAGATGCATCTCCGGAACTGTTGTAGGACTTTCAGGGACTTGGATATCGGTTGTCACATATTCAGGGGTATCTTGAGTATAAGTAGCTGCCGCTGTCACTCATACATTTACTGCCGAGACAGCAGCTCTTTGCATAACAGAAGCATCATTTGTCCAAAAGCCTGTTGGACCGGCTAATTGTTTTTCGACTAAGCCCTGATATGGAGTTACTGTTTCTGTTGCTTCAGTCACAAGCATATCCATCAAAACACCTTCATTCGCACAATTCGGATAGAAAAAGAAGCTGAAGTTTAGATCAACTGTAGCATAGGTCCCCTTCCAAACCTCTCACTTTTCAAGAGCTGTTTGAATAGCAGCAAAGTTATTAGTTACTTCATCTTTGGCTTGCTGTGTTGCTAGTTTAGCCAAAATGCCATCTTTCATTCGATTTGGACCATTGATCACTTCCATTTTTCTAGCAAAGGCATTTATTAGCTCTTTGTTTTTTGCTGGTTCGGGAGTTACTATTTCCTCTACACTATCGTTAATCACTCTTGGATTATAGACGATTTTCTCTTCTAATTGATCTTTTACAGCGGCATTGACTGGATAACCGAATACTAATGCTACTGAATTTGGTCTCGTAGAGTAATCAAGAGACTGGTTATTGTTTGCAGCTGTTGCTTTCAGTCTATTTGCAACATTTGTTCTGGTATTGATGAGTATATCTTTGTTTTCCGGGAAACTACCTCAAACCCTATTAGCAAATCATGCCTCTCTGATAGCCATCAATCAATCAAATTTCGTATACCTTGGATCACGCTTATAAACAAACTTATCAAACGATACAGTTCCACTGGGTGCATCCAAATCACATTCACAGGCGTTACTATAAATGCACAGACTTTCGAAGCGGAATAATTGTTGTTTAGATTTGATAGGATCACTATCAAAAGTTATAGTCTCATTAATACGACCGTCTGCTTTTAATGCAGCAAGTAATTGCCCTGCCTTTGCTTGAGCACTGGCAAAGTCTCCGGTCACCATAGCTGCGTTGAAAGCATTGTAGATCGAACTATACTTTCTGCCTCGCAAAATGGATTGTAGTAACTTTGGATCATGAAACTGCTTTTCAAAAGCAGGTAAGAATAATCATTCATAAGCTGGAGATGCAAAATTAAGGTCGACACTGGGACCAAAACTGCCTCATGTAAGAGCTCAATCGTTATATTCTATCTGTATTCCAGAGAAAGTAGGTGTTTTAGGGGCAGTAACATTCAATCTGAAAGTACCAGCAGCGTTTTTCGTAATTGTTACAGTGTTGTTTCCTGTTAATAAATCTGTTGCTGGAGCACTAGCTACCTCTGCACCAGATCCATTAAGAAGTTTCAAGGTGGCATTGTCATATTGGAATGTATATCAGGTCAAAAGCTGCTGACTAGATGTATTTTTGATAGCCTGAAGGGCCTGATTCATTCTGCTGATGCTTGTTCAAACTTCACCTCTAAACTGCTCGGGGCTACCAGTAAACTTAGTCGTGCCATCCCATACTGTCCCAGTAGAAATAGGAGCATCAGATGGTATACCGATACTCAAGGTCGTCTTTCTGGTGTTTTTATCGACAAGCTCACTCATTCATCATACCATATCAGCAGGCACCAAAAGGTAGTCCCCTTCTGATAATAAATAATCAGACACTTTTTGTGACACTGTAGTTGTACCATCAGACATTTCAATGGCATTACCAGTTCTCACCTCTATGACTCCAGCGACATCTTTATGAATCTTCAGTGCATTTCTCGTTTGATCAAATTGAATGAGTTCATTGATTCTGGGAGCCAATGCGGCATTTTTTGAAACTAAGGTACTTCTTATCAGTGCTTCGCTTTTTGGATTACCGATACCTAGATAATAAGAGCTTTGATCAAATTCAAGGTCCGTAGCGGAATAATTATTCTCAAAGTCTTCTTTTGCATTTGCCAAACTTTGTGTTTGGTTTTCTGCAACTGCTCTACCATACCTCGTAAACCCTACGGTTCCAGCAACTGCCGCAGCGATAGCTACTGGAGAAAGTCCAAATAAGGCCAAAGAAAAGATAGGTCACACATTCACGGAAGTTATTTTCCATCCTCTTAAGTCTTCGATATTCTCATTTCGCCATTGGTTGGCAAATACAGCTGCCAATTCTGGTGCAATGGTTCTGACATAGTCATCATAGGTATCTGTATTTTGGGTAATTTCTGATCCAGCATATACCGATAAAATTCAGGATAGTAATTTTGCTGCTTTGTTAAGATTTCTTGGTTTAGATCTACCAAGCTTTTCATCAATACCCATTATGACGTCAGCGTACATCTTCTCCATTTCCGCTTGCGTTGCTGGAGCACTGAGATCTTTCCCTTTTAATCACAATAATATTGTCTCCAATATCGGTCATACTTTATTTTTCAGATTATCTTCAATAATAGTATATCATTCAATACGATCATTAGAAAGTCCAATGTTTGGAACAAACGATAAGAGTCACTTGTTAGCAGAAGCACTCACTCATCATTTCAATCTAACCGCACCTCTCGCATCCAATGTATGGGTAAGCTTTCCAGCATTCAGTAATTGATCTGCTCCAAGATAAGCATACGGACCTACAACTAGATCACCGTTTTGAGCAACACCAAGTCCGGCACCCAATCCAAAGTTTACATTTGTTTTGTAAATGTCTGTAGTACCTATGCTCCTACCAAGACCTACCGTTCCATTATATCAAAGAGATAATCAGAAACTCATGCCATCTTTTTGCCCGCTTGGGTCCTGTGCAGCAAAATCAGTGTATAAGGCTGAGATGCCATACGTAACACTTTGCTTATATCTGCCCGTATTATCAGCCAACAAAGTACCACCCGTAGCCAGACCATAGGTAAAATTGGTTCTCCTGATTTTGTCTTTTCGGGTATTCGCGTCTTCAAAGAAGTTAATTGGTGATGTTCCTTCTTTTGGGGTACCATCCGGGTTATAAGCCAAATCTTGTGGCAACCAATTTCCGTTTGTATCTGCTCTTACGGGAGTTCTTTCTATATTACTATAAGTAGGAATAACCTGATGTCTTTCTCTGTACTGAGCAGCGACAATAGCCATCAAGCCACCAGAAGCGATTTGCCATCTCAACCTGTCTCTATTTTCTGGTTTATCCAGTGAGCTAATAAGTGCATCAAGTTTTTTCTTCTCTGTTTCGCTAGTAGTGGGATTATCTCTCAATTCAATGAGACCTTGTTTGGCCTTTTCTACGTCTTGATCCGTTACTTTAGCAAGCAATTCTTCTCTTACATCATTGTATTTAGGATCTTCCAACAAAATAGTTGCTTTATTTCTTGCTGCGGCCAAGTCTGCCGTACCAAGAGCATTTGCTCGTCTTCGTTGTTGAGCATTATACTTGGTTTCCAAAGCCTGCGGTCACTCCTCGAACAAACCAACCAAAATATCAGGCTCCATCACAAATATTCTTCTGAGGAAGATACTATATTCCATATTGGTTTTGAGCAACTCATAGAAAGGCTTGGATGCGTCGGCAGCAGGAATAGTAAAACCCTTTTCAAGTAAAGCTCTCAAATTCGTCTCTACAACAGTCGCACCGACCCTTGCCTTTGCAACCTCTCGCGAAGTACTAATCTGAGTTTCTAGATTATTGTTGATAGGTTGGTTTTTGAATGACTTAGCATATTTTCTATAATTCTGGCCATCTCACTGTTTATCTACTGTTTGACCGACCGATCTCAATACGCCCTCTACGAAAAACTTTCCTAGTCGATTTCTGCGGAATTGTTCGTCAGTGAGATCGCTCGCTGGCACCATAGAACCGTCAAAGTTAATATCTGACAATAAAACAGCTGTTCTATACTCATTAGTTACGTCAAGCTCAGTACCATCAATAGTTATTTTTTTGGAAGCATCCAAAAGCCCGGTATACTCTCCGAATGCTTTGCTTTTGTCTTGCTCAGCATTTTCAAGCTTTCTTTGAAACCTCTTTCATCTTCTATCGGCAGTCAATCATGCTTCAGTGTGATATTTAGTTTTATAGGTCTGTACTTCAGTGAATATTGATGCCATAGCAGCTTTAGCTACACTAATAGTGACTGCATTTTTTCATGTGCTGGTAAACTGAAGAGAATCAGGCACTTGAGCGATATCACTATACGTGTATAATTTATCAAAAATAAGTCATGCAATTTCTTTTCTTTGTTTTTTGTTAAGCTCTTTATGATTACTTTTCAAGTACTCTTTAATAGTATCTTTTACGGCGTCCTCCTCTCTTTCAAGAAGACTTAATAGTCTATTTTGACGTTTTCCTTCATATTTATTTGCATCTTCTTCAGCGTCTTCCAAATCATCACCAATATCTGACTTCCTAAAGGCTTGTGTATTATCCAAAGTTCGACTTTGATGTCTAGTTAGACCCAGTTCAACACCCTCAGCAATATCATCGCCTAATTTCGCAGTGGCATTTCTAGTGGCACGAGTGGTATTATTATATTCATCAATATAAGGCTGTAGCTTATCTCTCACAAATGCATTATATTCTTGCTCTAAGGAAGTATATCATGCAGTAAAAGTAAGGGGTTGTTTGACAATTTGACCAGCGACATGTTTATAAAAAGGAAATCTCGCTCGTCATCCCTCAGGATCAGATGATGCAGTAATACCATTTTCTTTCATAAAGCTATTAGCATCTCCATTGCTTCTTTGGAAGGAATCTTCAAAGAATTCACCGATTTCGTCATTAATTTCATTAACGAACTTGCGGCCTTTTTCCTTGCGCTCAAATCTCTCAAGCCTTTTCTGATCATTTTCAGAAAAAGTATTTTGTTCCAATAGTTCCCAAGAAAATATAGGATCTCATTTTGTAGTCATACTATAGATGTACGTACATAAATATTCTCTGAGATTATATCGAGCACCGAGAGATTTGTCAAATCCAGGACAGCAAGCCAGCAGCTAGAACAAAAACGACGACTTGACAAAAATAAAAGTAACTTCATAAAATTAGCACTTGTAGTAGTAATACCGGTTTGTCAAACAAGTCTTACTGCTCCTACCTTTGTCAATTCTCAAAATTTGTATTTTTTGTCCCTTCTGATTATAAATAAAAGGAATATCACATATTGAACTCATCCTATTATTTGATCCAAAGTATATTAATCCAAAATATAGTAGCTGCACGCCATGATACGCAAAGCCATCACTCTCGCTCAAAGTCTAGGAGAACAACTTGCCAATACGTCACTGACCTGGCAGTTTTTACATACACCCAATCTTGATAGCTATACAACTATACAACTCATCCCCTACAGACATCTCAAAGACAGTATTACAGGTTGGTATGGCGTACTCAGGTCATTTTTAGGTAGTAAATCCAAGGTCTATTGTGGCGTCATTGGAAACAAAAATCACATAGATATGTATATTACCGTTCCTAAATCTCTGTTGCAAACAGTTGAGTCTTCCTTGTACACGTCCATTGTAGAGCTAGATATTAAATATGTTGCTAATCCTTCTATCGATGGACTCAAATACTTAGTGCCCACGCAAGATCCCAAAGAAGCAATTTTATCCGACAGTGATTTCAAAAAAGATAGCTCCTATCAAGATCCGTTTATGGATATTATCAATGTATTTGAACAAGTAGATCAGAATATCTTGCATATTTCCTATTGTATTGATTTCGATCCGGGCAAAGCATCGCTCTTCAAAAAAGTGCAATGAATGGTGGTCAAAAACATTGTCAATCCTCTTTTGGGTTCAGAAAGTAAAAGTCCCGAACAAGGTAAAAACTGAGACGAGAAGGACAGCAAATATCTCCAAGCAAAATTTACTGTTGGCTATCATCTTGAGTCTTACAATCCAGTCTTAGAAAAAGCAGTGCAATCCAAGTTTGAAAAGTATCTTAGACAAGGTTGACGAAAAGGATTTACTAATACCAAAAGTTTCCCACTTTCACTCAATCAGATTATTAATTTTTTCCATCTTCCAGGAGAAAAGATTGTCAACAATCTTACCTACTTACCTTATCGTAAGTTAGCATTCCCTAACAGTATACCGACTCTTGATAATACTCCTAATAAAAATGATCTCACTATTATTGGTAAAACAGATTATAAATCTCAATCAGTTACATTTGGTATAACCAGAGAAGACAAACTGAGACACACCTATATTATTGGTAAAACGGGCGTTGGTAAATCCAATCTTATTGCGAATCTTGCAAGATCAGATATGATAAGCAACAAAGGAATTTGCGTGATTGATCCGCATGGCGATCTGATAGATGATATTATCGGACAAGTACCGAGCTATAGAATCAACGATGTAGTATTGTTTGATGTAGCAGATCGCGAATGGCCAGTAGGATTCAATGTATTAGAGCATGAAAAACCCGAAGAAAAACCATTGATTGCGTCGGGAATTGTTTCGATATTCAAAAAACTTTACGGAAATAGTCGATGACCTAGATTGGAATATATCCTGAGAAATGTGATACTTTCCATACTAGAATATCCCAATGCTACTTTGATGCACTTGATCAGGATGTTGACTGACTCGAACTTTCGTGAAGAAGTGTTGGAATATGTGAAGGATCCAGTGATTATGAAGTTCCGAAGGGATGAATTTGATAAACGACCAGATAAACAAAGAGAAGAAGCCATTTCTCCTATTTCGAACAAAGTGGGACAATTTACCTCATCTCAGATTATTCGTAATATCTTCTCACAAACCAAATCCAAAATCAATTTCCGTAAACTGATGGACGAGGGGAAGATAGTGTTGATCAATCTCAGTAAAGGTAAAATTGGAGAAGATAATACTAATTTGCTTTGATCTTTTGTGGTTTCCAAAATTCAGATTGATGCCATGTCTCGTGCCGACCTTGCCGAAGCAGATAGAAAAGATTTTTACCTTTATATTGATGAGTTTCAAAATTTCGCCACAGAAAGTTTCGCTACCATTTTGTCAGAAGCAAGAAAGTATAAATTGGGACTCATTGTAGCAAATCAATATTCCTCTCAGCTTGATGAAGTGACCAGAGGAGCGATTTTCGGAAACGTAGGGACTATCATCAGTATGACTTTGGGTTACGACGATGCAGTTATTATGGCAAATCAATTCAAATCCATGGTTTCCGCCAATGATTTCTTGGATATACCCAAGTTCAAAGCCTATATAAAATTGATGATACACTGAGTTGTCAGCGATCCTTTCAGTATGCAAACTATTGCTCTGCCACCGGGTGATGACATCGACTGACTCAAAGAGAAAATCAGACAACAATCCAGAAGTAGATACGCTATAGGCAGACTGGAATTAGAAGAACTGATCAAAGTGCGAGCCGAAAGGTCCTTTAGCAAAACCGAAAAAGCGGTACTGGCTGCCAAGGCAAAATGGAACAACGAAGTAAAAGAAGTGGACACGACTACCAAAAAAACAACCATCAATGAGCCAGTCAAACAAGTATCTGAAACTAAACCAGTGGCAAAAAGCGAGGTAAGCACACCAAAGACCGTTATTCCAGCGGACGAACAACGCCATGCATCTCAACCTCAAACAAAACCAACCCCAGAAACGAAAGTGGACACGCCTGCTCAACAAAACATAGCACCCAAAACTCAATCACCTGCTGCTGGGCAAGCTCCCAGAAAAGAATCTACGGTAGAAACGAAGTCTCAAGCGAACAATACTAAAATTCAAACTCCTATCGAAACAAAACCGATTAATCAAGCATTACCACCAAATTTTGATAATAAGGTATTTTCACACTATGCTATCAATGGACATGAGCCAGATCAAATACTCCGAGACGCCGTCAAAAAAGACCACAAAGCTATATTTTTCAAAAAACCCGAATGATTGGATGTAGTAGCTAAGTTGGATACAAATAAACTCAAAGGTCAATGGTACAAAAAGGGTAACTTCAAAGTTTACGAGGTATTTGTGGATATGTATGAACACCAAGAACTGCAATCACCCGACAAAGCAGGTTTAGACATATGGATAGGAAATATTGAACAAGTCATTAAACAAATCCAAGCATGATTTATGAATGCAGAAAAGCGATATCTAGTGAATAAGGATATGACCAACGATATAAAGAATACAAAGTCTGATGAAGATAAAAAGCCGATAAAACAAGAAGATAATCCGAAACAAGATACACACGTAGATCAAGCAGAAGATAGCCCGGAAACTATCCAACAACCAGAAGTTGCTACAGTAGAAGAAGGTCAGACAGGAGACATTTCAGATATACAAGAACACCAAGGCATTAAAGTTGGTAAAACCTATGAGGGATATGTTAAACTCAAGTATAATTATGGATTGTTTGTAACTGTTGGAGAAGTCGATGGCTTATTACACAAAAAATTCATTGACTGTCCCGAATGAATAAGTTGGAAAAAATTATACGAGATCGGGGATCCCATTACTGTTAAAGCTGAAGAAATTAAAAGATTGGATGGCAGAATAACAGTGGTATGGACCCAGTTATAGTTTTAAAGTATCAAAACAGCGGTCCATGATTACCTAAGCAAACAACAATGCATAATCATTTAAGTCCTTGGATTTAAGTTTTCCGAATTTCTTTTCGATCTCTTTTTGATGGGTCAATATTGCCGCTCTTACAAAAAGATAAGCATTGTACACAGTTTGTTTTTTGTCATCAGTATCCAGATACTCAAAAATGTTATTTTTGAGTCATGCTGGCACAGGTTCGTCTGATAAGGCAGCCTTCATCCCTAAGTCAAAATGGTTTTCACTAAAATCTTTATTTCGTCATGCTATTTGATCGTATTCTTTTTCTTTACCTTCAAGTTCATACACATATCTTGTTACCCCATATCTTAAAGGCAAAGGGTAAGGATTACCATGGTCAGAACTCTGTAGTCAGAATTGAAATCTATTGCAAAAGTTCTTACCCAATACAAAAAAGTATTCAAATGGCACCGGAGCTTCCTCCAATCTTTGTGCGACATCTGGTCAGAAAAATGTTCTCCGGATTTCATCCTTAGTTTTTCATATATAATTTGCTACGTCACCTCCATCCAACTTATTTGGAGTATTTGAATTATTGAATCTTTCAAGTAAAGCTTTTTTCCATTTTCAGAGCATCTTACTATATTAATAATACTAAATAGCATTAATATATTGACATTATATAAATATAACAATATTACAAGCTCAAATAAAAAGATCACTCTATAAAATTACCCTGGTAATCAAGAGTAAGATAATTATTATAATCTGAATTCTGTCAATATCACTTTGTTTCAGGTAATAAGTATCGTATTGATAGAATAGTAGGTGAGAGTATGCTTATCAACAGGAAAATGTTTCTGTCAAAAGGGAGACCTACCCTATCATAAAGCGAACTTAGAAAAGTATTTCTCAACTCAATCACGATTTAATGGACGATCATCCATTTTTCAGATTATTATTCTTTTTATTTTAATTCATCAATTTTTTCATGCAATTTAAAGACATGCAGCTTGATCCCAAGCTTATTTCGGCTATCGAAAAACAAGGATACACCGAAGCAACACCCATCCAAGAACAAGTCATCACGCACTTTGTCACTGGAGAACACATCGTTTGACAATCTCAAACAGGAACTGGTAAAACCGCAGCGTTTGTCATACCACTCTTGAATGCGATAGACCCAAATCTAAAAACATTACAAGTAATTGTACTGTGTCCAACCAGAGAGCTGGCAGTACAAACAGAAGAAGAATGTTACAAACTCTCACGAGGCATGAACGGTATCAAAACCTGTGCCGCATATGGTGGTTCAAACATTTTCAGACAGAAGGAAAGACTCATGCAAGGAGCACAAATCTTGATTGCTACTCCAGGTAGAGCCATTGATCTTATTCAAAGAAGATTCGCTAAAACAAGTGAAGTGAAATACCTCGTACTCGATGAGGCGGATAGAATGCTAGATATGGGATTCGTTGATGATGTAGAGTTTATCTGGGATCAATGCCCTCAGATCAAGCAGATTATGTCATTCTCGGCAACTATTACACATGAGCTAAGAGATATCTTGACTAAGCATATTGGAGGAGAATATCATCATATTCAAATTTCTCAAGAGGTGCTTGGAGACAAAATTGATCATATGTTTATTAAAATTCCTTGGGATCAAAAGTTGGATGTTCTAAAAGGATTTATAGAAGAACATAAAGATCAAAAGATCTGTATTTTCAGACAAACGAAGATCGGCGTGATGGAGTTAGCGGACGAACTCAACGACGCAGGCTTACAAGCATTTGAATTACATGGTGACGTGAAACAATCTACTAGAAACCAAACCATCAGAGCTTATAAAGAAAACAGAGCAAAAATACTTATAGCTACAGATGTAGCCAGTCGCGGATTGAATCTTAATGATATTGATCTGGTTATCAATTATGATGTACCTCAGGATCCGGAAAGTTATATTCATAGAATCGGGCGTACTGCGCGTGCCGGTAAATCTGGTAAAGCAATCATGATTGTAACCAATAACGAAATGAAGTATATCTATGCCATCGAAAGAAGAAACAAAATCGTCATCAAAGAAGTAGATATTCACGGTAATGAATTAGATAGACCAAAAAATAGCTCTATGAGCGGTAGAACATTTGGTAGAACTCAGTGAGCAGGGAGAGGAAGTTATGGTGCCGGTAAAACGAGCCAAAGGAGCTTTGGAGGAGGAAGATCATTTGAAAGATCGTGATCAAGAGGGTCATTTTGATCCAGTGATTATAACCCAAGAAGCAAAGACGCAGGAGCAGAACAAAAGTGGTATAAACCTGGTGGAAGTAGTAGTTTCGACAATAGAAAAAGTTTTGGAGGAGCAAGCGATAGACCAGCAGGTCCATTGGGAGATAGACCAGCGAGAACCGGAGATAGATCTACAGGTACCATGGGCAGACACAATGATAATGCAGGTTTTAAACCAAGAAGATCACCAGCTGGTGGCACTGAAAGAAAAAGTCACGAATTTGCACCTAGAGAAAGAAGTTTCGGGGCAACAAGAAAACCAGGAGGTTTCAAAGGAAGATAGTTCTCATAAACAAACACAATAATCTGAAAAACAAGCACCCACTCTCGTAACTTAGGTGCGAGAGTTTTTTGTGTAAGCCGCAAGACAACTTATCAAAGCTCGTGAGTAATTATTGACATTTACTACAAAATATACATATAATATCGTGTCCACAAAAATCCTGTGTAAGGGCACAAGAGGGACTACGGCAACACTATGAGATTTATGGCATACGTTTTCTGTACCTATATATTCTACCGACTAGCATTTTACTGTGGTCATTTGGTAGAGTATGTAGGTTTCAGCTGGTGGAGTCGGATCCTCGATTATTATGTTTCCGATCTCCTACTGGTTCCAGCATTCGGTGCAGGGTTGTTTATTCTGCCTTATCTGTTCGCAGATGATGAAGACATTCTGAGAATCTGCTGGTATGTTTGTCACTCTCTGTCATTCGTGGTTGCTCTGGTTACCGAATACAGCACCGATCCATTTTGGTGCTATAATTCGATACCAGGTGATCCATATGATATAGCAATGTACGCTACAGGGTTATACCTGGCATTACGAGCCACTAGGATAATCAGCAAGATCTTTCGTTGGGATGATGCGTAACGACGTGTCATCCCTTTCTCATACATCTAACTCAACCATAAATTTATAAATAGTATACGCTCCCTGTTCGTACGATCCAATACAAGTAGCTCACCAGCGTTCATACATAGCTCTGTGCTCTGATGAAATAGCTTCAAACACAAGATATTTATAGATATGCAACTGTTTCAAGTACTGCATAAGATTAATTCGCAAAAGTTTTCCATATCATTTGCCCCTGAGGTATTCAGGAACAAAGAAGTGTGCAAAATAGCAAGACTTATTTATAGGTATTTCATTGCAAGGTGCTTGCTCCAAAAAGTACCCATCCTGAGCAAGCCCAGCAAAGGCCATCAAAGTTCCCTCATCTTGTAATACACATACCAGTTGATGCTGTAAAAAGGCAAGACAAGGATTGATACTTCTCCCGCTAAAAAGATCCAATCTCAAATCTTTCCGTGGGGCATGCACTTGAATTTGTGAAACAAGTTCAGGATCAAAAGCATCAATTCTGTCTACAGCAAACTGCATGAGGAACTTTAGCGAAGTAAAATAGTACATACACTTTGTTCTATTTTTCTTTAATACTACTCCATACCGCCAATCAAAAGAGAATATCCGCATACCAACAAAATCATACCACCGATACCACTGCCCCTTTATCAAACCAACATCTCAACATTGAGAGATTGATAAATAATATAACAAAAAATGCTAGAGTTACATTGTATTCATCCCAGTTTTTACTACTAAACAATCAACTTTCACAACATTATCTTTAGTTTTTAAAATCTCTTTTGTCCTCTTACCTTGGCCAAAACTTCCTAGTGGATAGCAAAGCGAAAGTAGCCATTCGCGATCTTGTTATAAAGATCAAAACAACACATAAACTGTCGCACTGTATCGAAATCGGACCAGGTAAATGAGCTATTACAAGACTTATCCAGCCTATTTTTGATATGCATTTCTGGGCTATCGAAAAAGACAAGGGCTTTGAGCACATACTTCAAGAACTAATCCCTGAGGGACATATTATACGAAATGACGTACTACAAGTTGATTTGGATTCAATCAGCGTGGATTTGAAGACAACTCTAGTTTATGGATCATTGCCCTATTATATCACATCTCCCATCATATCAAAACTCTTTCTAACTCAATCGAAAGAAAATAAAGATGCAACAATCGGCATACCCGTAGGAGTTTTTATTGTTCAAAAAGAGTTTGCAGAAAAAGTTCACACTCTTGCTAAGAAAAAGTCTTACCTGTGGCGATTGCTTAATTACGAGCACATCGTGACCTATCATAAAACTATCCCTGCGAAATGATTCTCCCCTGCTCCAAAAGTCGATAGTGCTATTATTTCTATCATAAGAAATAAAAGGCAAAATGTAAATTACGGAAATATGCTAATGTTATTAGATAACATCAGCTGATTTAAGAGAAAAACCCTAGGGAAGATTCTGAAAATGATTGGTTGAAATAGCGAAACAGTAGGGAATCCAAGATACGCAGCATTCCTCAAAAAAAGATTAGAAGAACTCACACGAGAAGAAATGGATATACTAGTGAAAACGGCCATGTACAAATGAAAACACGGACAAAGGCAATCCGTTAAGGAGTAGTGGCCGTGGACGTTCCACCGTCATTACTGGTATTTGGCAAAGTACCCTTAACCTCAAGATTAACAGTATTTGTAGTTGAATCATTTGGGACGGTCCCCATGTCGTTTCTGATCACAAAAAAGTATAATCAAGCAGCAAGCAATACTGCCAAAATAATCCCAATGAGCACATTACTGCTTCCATCGTTTACGTAAGTAGTGTGTTCTGTCATAACAGTAGAATAAGAATGTAAAAGCGGTTATTTTTTTATAACCATCGTACTGTATTTACGACGAGATAACTAAAGCGTGACGGAAAGCGATTCTCAAAAACAGATTTTTGCTTGATCTTGAGTATACAGTTGCTATAGATAAAGAATGTTTAAACAATTCTTATCGACCTCGCGCCCTAGATTCTGGATATATCTTTTGGGACCGTACCTGATCGGACTCATAATTTGAGGAGGATTTACCAGCATCAATACAGTCGCTACGCTCCTCTCATTTCAGACCGTGCGGTTTTTTTTATACTTTAGCTATCCAGCAAATCTACTCGTATACGGTATCAATGATATTTTCGATTATCAAACAGATAAGCTAAACGAAAAGAAATCTGGCTATGAAGATCTCATACATCCCGAGCAGCAAAAACATTTACGAGCGACTATTATAATATCCAATCTCCCGTTCTTATTACTCAGCATTCTTCCCAACGCTCCATCCTATCTGTGGCTATTTATATTTGTCATCAGTGCTCTACAATACTCCGCACCACCGCTAAGAGCAAAAGCAAAACCCCTACTTGATACAATTATATCAGCATTGGTTTATATTGCTCCAGGATACGTAGGATATTATATAAGCTGATGAAACGATTTTGATTGGATGGCATTCGCAGCATTGCTTTTTTGGAACATGGCTATGCATGCCTACTCTGCCATACCAGACATCACAGCGGATACACAAGCTGGCATTCAGACCGTCGCCACGCGATATGGAAAAAACGGGACACTATGGTTTTGCATTATTTGCTACCTGCTTGCTTTGATACTCAGCATGCCAAGCTTATGAATATTTAGCATAGTGATCTGATCTGTTTATATCATTATGATGCTTATTTCTTTTAAGAACGATATATTCTGATTATATAAATATTTTCCTTGGATTAACACAGGAGTATGATTCTTACTATTTTGGTATATCCTAGCCTTACAATTTGGGGTACTCTAACATAATGTATTATATTGACATAATTATTAACTTCATTAATCAATGATTGTTTTAGTTTGTCGCCCACACCATGAAACTCTGACCAAAAATGCACGAGACCCAAGAACAAATAGCAAAAGATATACCAATATTAAAAGTATATGCAGCTCATGTTGCAAGCCATTTGTTGAATATAGGTCACCACTACGAAGACGGCGAAAGCCTCAGAAACTTCTTGGCAAAATATATTACGGACAGCATGGAAAGGACTTATTTCATGTACAACGTATTGTGAGATACAACTTTATGGCCTCAGGCCCTTACTTACAAATCTATACTCAAAGTACTGCTTCAAAAACAAGTAGGACATATCTATGCTGTGGAGATAGGTCAATTTGAGGACCAAGATACTAGTCCCAGAGAACTCATCGGAGAATGAGAGCCCGTAGATGGTTGTATAAAATTTGAGATACGGAATAAAAACCTTCTTGACTAAAAATAGTCACACCAGCTCGTATGAAATGAATACCAGTTTTTTTGCCGTATTTTCGCTAGGATTGCAATGGAGGCATTTTTAGATAGTATGAGATCAATTTATATGCTTTCTCTTTATCATGAACAAATCAAGCATTTGGATTCCTATCATAATACTCGTTTGATTGGCTGTCTTCTATTTTCTGCCATCAGAACAAGAAACTATTGTCACGCAATCATCACAAGTCAATCAAATAGTAATGCAGCTTAGTAATGAGCTTGCTCAAAAAGAATGATTGGAGGCTGTGGAAACAAAGATAGCTGATAAGGACTCTCCAGGAGCACAGTTCAGACGGATAAATAACTCTGGCTATAGTTTACAGATATTTGGTGTCAAGCAAATGAAGCTTATTGCTCCCAAAACAGCGATAGCATGAAGCGGCACAGAAATTGATCCAAGCAAAGAGGAGGCATATATAAAAAGAGTCGCTCAGTCTTTGTATGCTATCCTCACAGCACAAGGGCGAAAAGAGAATGAAAAAGACAATAAGAATTCCTATAGGATATCCCTCTCAAAGGATACGACTGCCTGTACATTTGAATACGAAGCCGGGAACGGAACACGAGTTGATGATAGTAAGTTTGTGGTAGGATCATTGCAATGTGCCGATATTGCTGATTTGGAAAAGGCCGCCGAAGAGCAAGTTCCTTTTATCCAAGCATATAAAAAGAAAACTTGAGCGAGTAAAAGTGTCTACGTAGGCTGTAAATCAGTGTGATCATTTTATACTTGTACCTTAAATCGAGAAAGAACCGGCGTTATGGGTATTTTTGTGAAAACAGGGAATAGTCTGGAACTCATATCACAATCACAAGCTCCCCTTGATTGCAAGATATTTGATCCTTACAAAGCAACAGAAGGCTACGATCAGATTATAAAAAGTCACTGTATAAAAGCACAGTAAACAATACATTTATCTCCAAAAAAAAAGTATGGATAAGGTTATGGCACTGACTTTACTTTCTCGTAAGACTCTCAGCAACTTACCCGATAGGATGGCTCTTGGCATACAGAGTATACTTTGAACACAACTCAAAACGCATGCCAATAACAATATTTCTGTATATGAAGGAATGGACTCCGAACCAGATTTACAGTTTAGCTTTCCAAAACAAAATAATGTAGTTTGATGACGACCACCCTTAAAGAACCGGTTACTTTGCAGATATGACCAAGAACTCTTCATGCTTATAGGAAATAATTATCCTGACCCTATAACTATAAACGCCTACAAACTCAACGGCCATATCCCCCAAGAAATACAACAAGGAATTGGTAGCACATTTTTTACTACCGACAAGATGGAGATGTCACGCGGAGCATTTCAGAAACTTATGGATGAATACATCCATGAGTCTTTGCCACGGACTGTGCAGATATGACCAGTTAGCTTACATACCCATAGAAAAAGCAACATTTTACCAAAAACCGAGCAACGAGAAAAGCGAAAAAAAGAAACAGAGATCACAGACAGACAAAGCCTGGAAAAGACAATAAGACGGATCCAAGCACAACAGGATTCAATTACACAAGAACTACGCTTAGCATAGACTATTTATCTTGACTCTCTTCTCATGACTTTCACACTCCCACCCTTACCTTACGCATTTGATGCACTCGAATCAGTCATAGACGCACAAACTGTGGAGTTACATTATACTAAGCATCATCAAACGTATTGCGATAAACTCAATGCATGAGTCGCTGGCACCGAATATGAAACTCGAACCCTAGCACAGTTACTGTCCAAGGTACATGATATACCAGATAATCTGAAACCTATTGTGAGAAATCACGGATGATGACTAATGAATCATGATATTTACTGGGCAACAATGATCCCGGGAGGATCTAAGCCATCACATGATTTCAAGGCTTTGGTTGAAGGATCTTTTGGCTCTCGGGACGGTTTCCAAGAACAGTTTATAGCAAACGCAACAGCACTATTCGGCTCTGGACGGACACGGTTAGAAGTTCAGACAGACAAACTGCAAATTACCAATTATCCCAATCAAGAAAATCCGCTGATGTATGGTAAGAAACCACTACTTGGACTTGATGTACGAGAACATGCTTATTACCTGAACTACCAAAATCGTAGACCAGAATATATTAAAGCACGACGAAGTATTATCAACCGAGTCGCTGTAGAAAAAATGCTTTGAGTACAAAATGTATAAAAGTGTCATTGCGAGTGAAGCGAAGCAATCCATATATTACTATTATGTTCTTTTGGCATCGCCCCAAAAGAACCAAAAAGTCTAGTCAAAAACAGCATTCGTTTTACTCTGGCCATCAAGTTCTTCTTTAGAACAAATCTCCTCCCCACCCCTTCGGGGCGGGACCCAGTCGATTTGTAATATCTTACCTCACTATCAAGTTTTACTTACATCTCGCCATGCAGTGTTTTTGACAAAAGAACAATTACCCTTTTAGAGACATACTATGCAATTGTTTATAACCAACCAATACACACTTCAAGGCAATCAGATTATCAT
>CAZLWR010000002.1:39883-59647 GCA_964563595.1 uncultured Candidatus Peribacteria bacterium
CTATGCAATTGTTTATAACCAACCAATACACACTTCAAGGCAATCAGATTATCATTCATGATGAGAGGGTTTTGTATCAGTCTTCAAAAGTATTGAGATATACATCGGGCGATGACTTCTCGCTCCAAGACAAACAAACAAGATATACAGTCAGTATTGATGCCCGAGACAAAAAGTCTCTGCAAGGCATAATTACAGATACTCAATCACAAGTTTGAAAGTTAACTTCCACAACGCTCGTGATAGCGATGACCAATAAATGGGACAAAATAGAGCTTATTTGCCAAAAAGCAACTGAAATAGGGATAAGCAATATTATCATCCGAACGAGTAAAAGATCTGTCATTCAGATTATTTCTGATACTAAATTAGAAAGAGTTCAAACAATCTGCCTAGAGGCCGCTGAGCAGTCCTATAATCGAATCGTACCCCAAATCAGTATTTGTAAAAACATAAAAGAATTACCAAAATGATATATTGCCTACCAAGACGGAATACTTCACCATACGATCTGACACAATGCATGAAGTCCAGATACCATTATCGTGTGACCAGAAGGCGGCTTTGAACCAAGCGAATTACAATATTTTCAAGATAATCAATTTCCTATGGTTAAACTTGGTGATACAATATTTAGAACAGAAACAGCAGCTATTATAGGTGCATGGTGGTTGAAAAACACCTTGATATAATTTATAGTCAGAATACTATGGATTTTGGAAAAAGACTCTCTCTGATACGAGCGGGATGCAAGCAAGCATGTCAGATTATTTTTGCTTATATTGGATTGAAGCCAGCTCAACTCACCAAATCGCTCGCCCATTTTTATTCTAGTCAATCAGAAAAACGAAGCAATACCAGGAAAAAAGATCGACCAGAATTTGATCATATGTTGCAAGATGTCAGTTCCTATATCCAAGAAACAGTTGTTTCGGATGAAGCAAAAAAAAGCAAAAAAAAGACCAAAAAGATCCATATTGTAGAGCTAGGATGTGGTGACGGAAGATTCGCGGACTATCTTGATAACAACTTAGATGTACCTTTCAGTTATGTGGGTATTGACTGTGCAAAAGGGCTCATTGATATTGCTAAAAAGAGAAACTATAAAAATGATGTAGAGTTTTTTATTGGAGATATGGTACAGTATTTGCTGAGTCTCGAACAAGAATCAGTTGATATTATTATCAGCATTGCGAGTATCCAGCATTTACACAAATCGCTCAGACAACATTATCGGAACAATGCCTACAGAGTGCTCACCTATCAATGACTCCATATCACGACCAATCGATCTTACTCCAGGTGGATGCTTTCTAAACATCGAGATACATTGATAATCTGAATGATTCTACAATTACTCAATCATCGTACCTTTGGGCGACACGACTATATGATTCCGTTTAAAACACCTTGAAAAGCTAGCGAGGTAGATGATACTAAAAATCCTTGGGAGAAAGCGTTGGATAAAGCTCATGCTCAAAGTATCAAAACCGATTACAGATTTTATCATATCTATCTCCTCGGTGAACTCATTGCCAGGGCACACACAGCAGGTTTTGTCATACCGACATCAGGCTATATTTCATCTGAATGAAAGATGATAGATAATCGGAAAGAGAGCAGGAATACCTATGTGGTGACTAGGAAAGATGTAGGGATCTAATCTAGTAAATAAAACGATAATAAGTATGTATATATAAAATATTTATATTGGACTCCATATATTGATGGTTTACACGTTTATGGACTTCTGTGCTTGAATATGATGTTGAAGGTTGTGACTTGAAAGAGCATGATTTGAGTGTGTGGGGTTTTCAGAAATTGACCCGAAAGCAGAAGTTACCTACAGAAAGCTTTTTTGAGAAGAAGAAAAGAACTACGGTGACCTCATGAAAGCAGATACAGATGACCTACCAGACTTTGATCTTTTGATCGCTGGTTTCCCCTGTCAAACGTTCTCGGTCATGTGACAGAGAAAGGGCATGGAGGACCCGAGAGGTCAAATTATATTTTGAATATCAAAAATCCTCAAAGAAAAAAACATCAAATATTTCATACTTGAGAATGTTAAGGGCTTAGTAAATCATGAGGGATGAAAAACATTTCAAAGTATAATACAGCTTCTTGATGAATCTTGATACTATGTAACATGGCAAGTATTAAATACAATTGACTATGGACTTCCTCAATCAAGAGAGAGAGTGTATCTTTTAGGAATCAGAAAAAATCTATGACCATTTAGCTCAAAACTTACCTTCCCAACAAAACAAAATAAAATTTGATTAAGCAATTACCTGATAGAGCAATCAGACTTATATAATCTGAGCAGTAAAAAGTTAGAAACCTTAACATATTATCTAAAAAACAAATATAACAATTGAAATTACAGCATATCCGATCTGATTTCTAAAGAATGATACATTATCGATACAAGACAAAGTGATATAAGATTCTACAACAATCTCTCACCAACCTTAAGAACGGGGAGACATGGATTGCTATACTCCAGGAATGGGTTGTTGAGAGAGGTATCATGATTAGAGTCTTTACTACTGCAGTGAGTACCTTATGAGTTGGCAGCAAAAACACAGTGACACATAACAGATAAAGATCTGTTGTCACAATCAGGTAATGCTATGTCAGTAAATGTCATTGAGGCTCTATGAAAACAGTTTCAAAGTTTTATTTTGAATAATAAGCCCAATAATGGACCCAGTACAACGTTGATCTCAAACAGCAAAAGGGTGATTCCAGAATGAGTCTGATATAATAGAGAAGTTCAACAATTGGAAACAAGATAAACTTGCCCAAACATGGCTAAAACTAATGTGATATGATGTAAGACGAATAGATTACGTTAAGGCCATAAAAGTAACTCACTGACAAAAAACAGATGTGCAAGTGCAGATCAAGGTTTTAATAAAACTTAAAGACGAGATTGATGTTCAAAATATTTCTGTTAAACTCGTATCTAACAAAAAATGATTTAATCAGATTGATAAAAGACTCCTAAGAAAATACCAAGAACTACGAAATATACCAGCTGACGTTTTACAAGTTCTTAGGCACTTCTGCGGGGAAAGCAAACCATATAAAATCTGAACAAAAGACAGCAGGCGTATGTTTTTAACGGAAATGACCGAAAGAGAACAAACCTTATTGTTGGGGTTTGTAAATGACAATAAGCTTTTGATCGTAAGCGACATACTTAAAGGCAGAGGAGAGTTTTGTGCTGAACGAATGCTTGTAGTGAAAAAGACGTCGCTATATGAACGGGCATTAAAATCAATTAATGAGGTTATGAATTTTTATGGCAATGGAGAAGTAACAATTTCTCCAAGGGGAAGTATTCATATCGGGAAGATAACTATGCAAAGAAAGTGAGGCGATTGAGGCAGAGAAAGTGCAAACATGTTACAATTTAAAATTGATCCAACCGAGTTACTATCGATTTAAATTAACTTCACTATAGCCCATGCTTACTCGAGATGAATTTCAAAAAGTAGATATGAGGATTGGTACCGTCATAGATGTACAAGATTTTCCACAAGCAAAAAATCCAGCCTATCAGGTGTGGATTGATTTTGGAGCAGAGATTGGAATCAAGAAAACAAGTGCTCAGATAACCAAACTCTATACCAAAGAAGAACTTATTGGTAAACAAGTTGTCGCAGTGGTAAACTTTCCACCAAAACAAATCGCAACATTTATGTCTGAGTGTCTGATTTTGGGAGCAATGAATGGCAAGGAAATAACCTTACTACAACCAAATCTGTCCTGTGACAATGGATTGAGAATAGGATAATTACCTTCCTCTATTAGCTCTAGGATTAAATGGTTTGTTGCTATTGTTCTGACCTTTGGGACCACTAAACCTCGAATGCTGTGGTCTTGCATCTGGTCTTCAACCATGCGGTCTTCATTCTGGTGATCAGAATTGAGGTCTTGACGGAGCAGCTCATGGAGTTTGAGCTCTACTTTCTTGGCGAGATGAAGCAGGTCTTTCAGCTTGTGATCTACCTTGCTGTGGTCTATTGAATTGTCTGCCAGCATTACGGCTACCACTACGTGGCTCCCTACGGTCCTCATCAGCATCTTGCTTTGATCCTCAAGTCGTATGAATCAATGGATAAGGGTGATCACTGATGAGCGGAATTTCTTGTTTGATCAGTTTTACGATATCGTTCAGATATTTTTTTTCTTCATGATCACAAAACACAATTGCTATACCACTTGCTCCTGCTCTACCT
This sequence comes from uncultured Candidatus Peribacteria bacterium, assembly GCA_964563595.1. Lineage (GTDB taxonomy): Bacteria > Patescibacteriota > Gracilibacteria > Absconditabacterales > Absconditicoccaceae > CALMFT01. The sequence goes on from CAZLWR010000002.1 coordinate 44,134, forward strand.
GTTCTACCAATACGGTGTACATAGGTTTCTGCTTCGGTCGGTATATCAAAAATAAAGACATGTGACAAGAGATCAATATCAATCCCTCTTGCTGCAATATCCGTTGCAACCAATACTCTGATTTTTTTGTTTTTCAGATTGGCCAAGGCAAGTTGTCTCGCGTTTTGAGACTTGTTGCCGTGAATAGCTGCTGAGGCAATATTAGCAGCTTCAAGTACTGCCGTAACTTTGTTAGCACCATGTTTTGTTTTGGTAAACACGATAGCACTTTCTATAGTTGGGTCTTTCAGCAAATGTACGAGTAAATTTTTTTTATCTGTTTTTCCTACCATATACAACTGTTGTTTGACTTTATCTACCGTCGTTGATGCAGGCGTTACTTCTATCTTTACTGGGTCATGCAGAATAGTTTTTGCGAGTTCCCTAATTACAGGTGGCATCGTGGCAGAGAAAAACAAGGTTTGTCTTTTGTTGGGCACTTTTGCAATAATCTTTTTCACATCGTGAATAAATCACATGTCCAACATACGATCCGCTTCATCCAAAATCAGTATTTTCAAACTACCGAGATTGATATGCTTTTGATTCATAAGATCCAATAATCTGCCAGGTGTTGCTACCAAGATATCAACTCCACCACGTAATGTTTTTACTTGAGGAACTTGAGAAACACCACCAAAAATGACCGTATGTTTAAGGTTGGTATATTTGCCATAGGCAGCGAAACTTTCTCCAATTTGGATAGCAAGCTCTCTGGTCGGCGTAAGAATCAAGGTTTGGATACCATTGTGAATAGGTTGTCTAGTTTGTTTCTGATTATATAATATCTGTAAGGTCGGGATAGCGAAAGAAGCGGTTTTCCCCGTTCCCGTTTGTGCACATCCAAAGATGTCTTTTCCGCTCAACACCACCGGTATAGATTGTTCTTGAATGGGGGTTGGCACCGTATATCATTGTTCTGAAACAGCTTTTAGTATAGGGGCAATCAATCATAATTCATCAAATTTCATAGTACGTACAATAATAAAACAATTCATTATACAGTAATGTACTGATAAATCAAATGAGTATTGGCAGCCACGTTGCATTTCGGCCCACAAAAATTATCTTTTCCCTTATCATCAAAGCCTTTCAGCTTTTACGCTTTCAACTCCTTGCCTATGAATACCGAACCTCTTCATCTTGTCATTTGCATTGATAGCAATGCACATTTTCAAAAGCAATGTTTCGTTATGCTCTTTTCTTTACTCGTACATAACCAGTCCAGAGTTATACAACTTCATATTATTCATACGCCGCAAGCAAAAGAAAGCTTTCAAGTTGGTCGGGATATGATCAGCCATTTCATAAATACTACCCACGTAAATCTTTTGTGGTATAGTGCAGATGAGACAAGCATCGCGAAATTAGGGATAAAAGAATACAACGATTTACCCCTGAGCACTTATTTCAGACTTCTCATTGCCACTCTCCTGCCTGACACTTGTACAAAGTGTTTGTATCTGGATGGAGATATGATAATCAGAAACGATATTGCTGCCCTATATGATATCAACCTTGACGAATACCGGGTAGCATGAGTCGCCACCAACGTACTACAAACTCATATGCAAAATATCGGAGTATCACAATACATCAACGCTGGCGTCCTGCTCATTAACTTGCAAGCCCGGAGAACAAACAATGTCGCAAATACCATTATCAATTTTTGCGTAACCTATCCCAATGGAATCCAATGAACACAGCCCATCATGGGAGATCAATGTGGTATCAACTACGTCTGTCGTGACCATATGCTTATCGTAGACCCGCAACGGAATACGACACCCCTATGGTTCCATCTATACGATTTTGATACCAGCTTGCTGGGTTATGCTCACGAACAGATTCTTCAAGCCCAAATGAATCCAAGCATATTACACTTTGCCGGCACTGGGAAACCTGCCGATCGAAATAGCTTCCATCCTTGGAAGTTAGAGTACTATACCTATTTGTTCCGCTCTTGACTGATTCAAATAGAGGATTTTTTCAAATACGTATGGCATGTTTTAAGCTACCCGTTCAATTACAGTCGACCTCTCTTACCCTTCCTCAAAAAAGTAAAACATAGCATCAACAAAGCATAGTTTGAGAAAGACTAAAAAATAATTATTATGATCTGATATCTTCGTGTGTCATGAAATCTAAGATAATCATCTTCCTACACCTATTTTAATCCTTTAATGTATCGCTATAGCATGTCTCTTACGCAACTTCTTCAGACTATTCAATCTCTACCTTTAGAACAACAAAGAGAATTACTTGAGCTATATCAGCTTATAGATTGATTGTATCAAAAATACGGTGCTAAATTGGGAGAAAAGCAAATACTAGATGTTGTTGCACAAGAAAACAAAGAGCTTGCGGCATTAATTCAATCTACTCAAAGAAGTATTGGACTGACAGCCGCACACAAAGTCGTTGGTGAATTACAAAGAATATGTAAACCCAATACCTTGGAAATCACTAGCAATGATGGAAGTGCTATCAAAGCTGCTATTCAAAGCAAACACCAAGATGCAAGTATTCACACTCATCAAGACGATATACTCTGACTCAAAGTTCAGTCCAGCAAAGGACAACTCTACGAAAGAACTATCAATAAAGATATAGCGAAACTCACCCGTTAAAACCGATGTCCTCATCTCACAAAACCCGGCTATTATGAATTATATTCGCAGCATCACTTATGCTGTTTTTGTGAAGCTTTTTTTGATTTCTTCCTATCTCCCGAATCACCAGCGGTTTGATACTCTTTATAACTACCTTATTGCGGTCCATTACTCATGGTCCAGAACATATACGAAAGCAATACAAAAAACATATTATTCGGTCAATCATCACCATTACTCTAGCGTTCGCATTTTTAAAAAATTTGTATCGGGGATTTAGTTTTTTTGTCCTTATTGTAGGTATACTACATACTCTGAAAGATTTATGGGAACACAAGTATCAAAGTGTCAAATACAGTTTATGGGCATACTGCGTGTATGCTGGTTTTAGTATGGTCTATTTTTTGGGATTTGCGGCGTGATCCAATTTAATTGGCACGAAAGACACGCTAGCGTTGGATTGCAAGGATATCTATAGATACTATCAACAAGTCACTAGTCGGATCAAAAAACCAGAAAAACATGCAACACCGCTAGAACTCAGCCGATCACAAAAACTTCTCCTTAATACCACCAAACTCACTGAGCAGCATCCCAGTCTGCAATCCCTCGTAGAAAGACTAAAAGGATATCAAAAAGAGATCTCCTCAAGTATCGTTGATCAACAAACCATCAATCAAGAAATATGTGCACTAGTCTCTAATAGAATTAACTCCATCTACGCACAATCCAATATAAAAGTCGGTTTGATCATATTGATAGGACTATTTTTCTATCCGTTTTTCATCATTTTGTTTTATGTCTATGGGTTTGTAGCATATTGTGTACTCCTATTATGCATCCATTATGGATTGTTTAAACGCAGCACCATACAAATAGAAAAAACCATACTTGAATAATTTTGTCATTCTGATTATAATTGATCATTTATAAGCTGAATACGCTATGATCAAAAAAATATGTGCTCTTGCTTTGGCTGTTATTTCTCTTACAAGTCTCTTTGTAAGTGCAAACAATAGCTTTCAGCTTATTCCTGAAAGTAGAAATGCACAAGCTGCGACTGATGCTGCCAAAAGACTACTCCAGACAAAACCTGAAGAAGATTTTCGGAATAACTACAACAAAGAAGCCAAAGGTCTTCAAGGAGATTTATGAGGACAGATCAGATCATGAATATTTTCACGAAATAGTATCTTACAACTCGCTGTCTACGCACTAAGATTTATGATGCAACTAGCATTAGTTATTTGATCCGGATTTGTTATTCGAGCATGATATCAATATGCTGGTTTCGCATTGGGATTCGGTGATCCTAAGAAATGACCCAGTTATATTAAAAATGCCGCAATCGGGATATTGATCATATCCTTGAGTTATTCCATCATTAAATTATTACAAATGGCGTTCTTGAATTAACCAAGATCATTACTATCATTGCTTTTATCATCACGAGAAGACAATACATACCCTTTATTTATCTTCTTTTTTCAGATTATTATGAAATCAAAATTCCTCTTTTCTCTTCTTGCAGTCTTAGTTATTGCTGGATGTACCTTGCGTACAAGCAATACGGGGTCGAATCCACCCGTGGACCCTAGTCCAGCAACAAGCATTTCACAGCTCAATATCTATCTAGTGGCACTAGAGTGATCAGAAGATGACCACACAGGTGACAATCAAGTCATCGGATGTAACGATGCTATGATAGCTCGTGCAGTAAAAACAGATATTGCAGAACAGGACAAGTTTGCACAAACATGGGGCCTACTCAGCGCCTATGACTCGGAAGACAGCAATCTTACTAACCCCTGGAAAACCCAGACAAATATTTCATTCTATAGTTACGAAATACAGGACAAAACATTAGTAATAAACCTTAGCGGAAGTCTTATGTTGTGAGGTACCTGTGATATACCCAGATTGGCTGAAACTCTCAAAGCAGCTTATAAGCAATTTGGATTTGACAAGGTAGACATCATGATCAACAACAAGACTTGGGACGTCGTAACCTCAGGAAAATAATACATTTTACAAAAAGATAGCTATTTGAAAATACTGGTGTGAATATCTTGATGAGTGGATAGTGCAGTCAGTGCGTACTTACTCAAACAACAAGGCCATGATATCGTGGGAGGCTTTATGCTAAACTATTTGGATGAAAATGATCCCCATTGTAGTACCAAACTTGATATGGAAGAATTTCACAAAGTTTGCCAGTGGCTCGATATACCATACGAAATATTGGATTTCAGAAAAGAATACGAAGAAAAAATACTCAATTATATCTACGAATGATATCTTGCCGGAATTACACCAAATCCCGACGTCTTGTGCAACACCGAAATCAAATTCAGATTATTCCTTGATGAAGCATTAAAGCTAGGTTACGACAAGATCGCTACTGGGCACTACGCACAAATCAAACAAGATCTACAAAATCATACATATGCACTACTGAAATGATCAGATAATCTGAAAGATCAGTCTTATTTTCTTGCCTGATTAGATCAATTTCAACTCTCTAAGGCATTATTTCCAATCGGAGATCTGAAAAAATCGCAAGTCAGACAGCTCGCTCAGGATATATGACTACCCAATGCCAATCGCAAAGACTCTCAGGGCTTATGCTTTGTCGGTAAAGTAGCTATGTCAGAGTTTTTACACCAAAAAATCGGAAGCAAACCGGGAAATATTGTTCTTCAAGACGGAACTATTGTCTGACAACACGATGGTGCCTATCAATTCACTGTCTGACAACGTAGAGGAATTGGCCTACACTTTCAAGCCTATGTAACAGAGATTGATATCAAACAAAATACGGTAATAGTCAGTAAAGATCCTCAAGATAAGGATTTATTTCGTGATCAAATCGGCATTAAATCGATGCATTGGATAAGCTGACATGCACCAGATCTACCTCTAGAATGTAAGTGTAAAGTTAGGTATAGACAGGAATTGCAAGACTGTAAGGTCATACAGCAGTGAGAGCATTTACTCGTACACTTAGATATACCACAAAAAGGAGTGCCAAATGGCCAGATTATTGTCTTATATGGATGAGAGAATCACAACGAAGTATTGGGATCTGGAGAAATTGGCAATATAGGCTAGATTTGACGCTAGATTGAATTCAAGAATACTTGACAAATACAATAAAATCAATACTAGAAATTACGGCTCGAACTAAAACCGTATATAAATATGGAGCAAGTGTATAGAATTATGTTTTGGGTGGTACTAATCATATCCTGCATCGGAATGCCGTTTATTATAGCGGAACAAGACTGGGATTTAATGTTCCTGGGATTGGGCTTATTGCTCGTATTCCATCAGGGGCAGGTAATCTGTCAGTTGGAGAGCAAGATTGATATTCTAACAACGCCTCCCGCACCACCAAAACACGAAGAAGGATCGTAGATATGCGATCAGCCCTGTTAAACCCCGCTTGCTGGTCAACCAGTTAGCGGACTTTTTTATATATAAAATTATTCATCTTCTTTTTTATCATGTCACTTTTTTGTATCTTGTTTTGATCCCGCTTGTTTTTTGAGTTCTTGAATGCCTCCTTGTACAAAGTCCAAAGCTCCATGAACTATATCCAATAATTTGTTTTTTCAACTATTCAATTGTGCTTTTCCTTTTTCTGTAGAGGCCATCTTCGCGACTCCAGCTACAGTTGTCCCTATAACTAGTCCTATAATTCGTTTGTTAATTCCTTTTGCAGCCATCAGTGTCTTGTTACATAATAAAATGTTATCTTTGTCCTCATCTCATATAGGTATTGATTACTTCTCCAAGCGTATCTACTAGTAATTCAAATTTATCCGGTTGGTCCAAAGCAAGTTGTGCTTGAGCTTGCTCATCATCCTGTGCTCTTGCAAGCAATTCAAATTTCAGCTTATTTATAATACTGCATTGTCTTTGCGGATGTGACACACCCTCAATGGTGTAGGTACTGTCATGATCTAGCGATATCGTGATAACTCCTTCGTTAAATATTTTGTCAATAATTCCCGACTGAGCATAGCTAATAGAAGCAATATTTTTCCGCTCAAAAAAATCGACCTTATACCTAAACCAACCGTCAATGGTCACCATAGTAATGCCTCTATCAGTAAGCACAACCGTATCCATATAGCGGTCCAAGAAATCATAAACATACTTCGCGAAAAGCAAAAGACCCAGAACACCCATAATCCACTGGACACGATCCGTAAACCCTGACAAAAACGAATACAGCACTACTCCTATAAATACAACAAAAGCATATTTGATAGTCATTTCCAAATATGGTAACCACGCATGCGGTAGGATATGCACGATATCCTGATACTGCACATACTGTTCCACCAGACCTAGTTTGAGCGAATGTTCCATACTCCAAAAGTAGTTAATCACACAAAAATTACAATTCAATTACAAATGTGTACACAAAAACCCCGCTGATGCGGAGTCTGTATGGAATGAACTATAATCAGAAACGAAAGCTTTACTACTTGCTTTTGTTGGTTTGTTGAATCTTTGCCAATCTTTCTTGGTAAGCCTGAAGTCTTCCTCTTGCTGCCTTTTCGATCTTCATACCAGAGTTGTAAGTAGCATGACAATTTGAACAGATTTCAACTGTTTGCCATTGTTCTTGTGTACTGTTGATCGTAAATTCGTGACCACACATACACTTTACCTTTACGTTTCTTCTATATGCTGGGTGTATACCTTTTTTCATGGATGTAATTTTGATAAAGAAATGTAGCAATTATAGATAAAAAAATTACTCTCAATGTCAAATAGAATTCCCTTCAACGCTCAAGGATTTTAGCACTATACAACTTTTAGATTTCACACCCTTTTAGCTTATTCATCTATCGATTGGCCGATGCATATCTTGTACAAAACAGCTTTAGAAATACAACTTATCAAAGAAGGCGGAAAATATCTGAACGAATTACTCTTACTTATCTATGAGGCGGCTCAAGAAGGAGTGAAACTATCAGACCTTGAAAAACTTGCGTCAGAGTATTGTATATCTCACAAACTCAAAGGGGCCTTTAAAGGATATGGCTGATTTCCAGCAAACTTATGTCTATCAGTCAACGATTGCCTAGTTCACGGTATCCCCGATGGGCACATACTGAAAAGAGGTGACGTTCTAAAGATAGATAGCGGCATTCTATACAAAAATATGGTTACTGATGCGGCAATATGCAAAATAATCTGATGACATACCGCAAACAGGGCTTGAGCAGAATTGATGTGGACTACCAAAGAAGCTCTTGACAAAAGCTTAGAACTAGTTAAACCATGAGTCTCGTTGTGGGAATATGGAAAACGAGTTCATCAATTTGTTTCTAGCAAGTGATATAGTATCGTGAAGTCACTAACCTGACACGGAGTAGGTAAAAAAATACACGAAGATCCGTGGGTAGCGAACTACGGCGACACAAGACTCAAGGGTATTAAGTTTAAACCTGGTATGGTTTTAGCTTTGGAGCCTATCACAGCCGAAGTATCTGAAGACTATAAAGTACATGCAAACAAATGGAATCTTATCACCAAACATGGAGATTTAGGATGCCAACGGGAGTATACCATCGCCATCACCCCTGATGGTTATGAAATTTTAGCGGGAATCACCCATAATTTACAGTAATATGTTATCACATACCTACGCACTTAGCGAACCAGTAACTATAGTCGGCAAACCCTTCCATGGCTGAGGAATTGATCATCTTACCCTACATCCTGGCGAACCAGGATCAGGTATACAATTTCGTTTTGAAGGAAAAGATTACTCTCTTGGGAAGAACCTTATACAAGCAAAAAAAGAACGAACTGCAAGATTCAACGAAGCTATGTTTGATACCTTCAAAGTAAAGGTATTGGAACATTGGCAATCGGCTATTGTACAAGCATTAGGATTTTTTGCTGACGTGACCATGGAACTCCCTAAACCAAAGTTATTCTACCAAAGAAACATTCTCTTGCCCTATGCTGGAGCATGAATACTAACGCCGCACAGCACACTCATAGAACACCGTAAACGCATTAGTCAAGATGTACAAACCGTATTGGGCATTGATTGGAATAAAGTAAAACAATATGCACCACAAGGTCATCATCCTGGAGGGATACGTAGTTATATTGATGAACAATCGCAAAGCATCACTTTTACCCACCCAAGTGGAGCCAACTTGAGAATCAGTACTGCACCGCATCTACGTACTACCGTGCACAGTGCAAATCATCCCGACGTACCAGCACTGAAACATCTTAATGTAAAACCTTACACTACGGATTATACCGATCTTACTATACCTGAACTCTCCGCAAGAGCATTGGGAAGAACAGGAAAGTTACACCAACGGCTAGGAGCGAATATATTACGTGCTACGTGATGATATGGCATCTCTTGTGAAGGATATTTTTTTGCAACGCCCGGTATTAGCCCACAAACACTGAATCAAAGTATGCAAGCCTCCTTCCAATCCAATGCAAACGAACATCTCGTCCATTCGGCTGTAGCCGACATACCCGCAGAACTTTGGATAGTAGCAAAGCATTTCCAAGCACAGCGTATTGGTCTTCATATGGAGTTTCGAGATAGCACCCATATTTCTAGAGTTGCATTATTGAGAACCTTGTGCGAAACACCCTACATGAAAACGAACACCATTCATACAACAAGGACTTTGGTTACGCAATAAATAGCTTGATTTCTACGCCCTCAGGTCGTATAATTGAGTATATTTATTATTTTCGATAAGCCATGGGTTTATTTTCATCAGGTTGAAGCTCAAGAACACTTGAAGACATCATAGATAGTAGATTCGGCTCAACAAGCTGGGCTCAAGACCTCCCTATATGACCAGTTCTAGAAGTATTATGACACTTTCCTTATATCAGAGATACTATAAAATCCTTTATGGCCATTTTCCTCGAGTGAGAAACCCTATTGAGCCCAGAGCATAAAACAGCTCGATACAATGACGCAAAGATTATATTTGATGGACTTGGTGCTACGCCATTTTATAGTGAGTTTTTTAAGGGAGACCTAAATGCATTTGTCGACAGATACCAAATCAACCATGACGTTGAGACCCGCATAAAAATAGAAGCACTGATTGCTTTTCTTCCGAATATACGCATATTATATGACAACGTATACAACTTTATGAGTGCCTATAACAAGAAAGAGCAATCAGAGAAAGATATGTGCGATAACGATGAAATGCAAAAAGGTCCGATAGGGACTCGATATACAAAGCTCAATGAGGCTTTCAATAAAATTAGAACATTTCCCGTGGATACTATTATCGACAGACAACTGTTGGAATACTAATACTAACCAAGTTTTGCTAGGACACTTTTCAATATTCCACAATTTCTTTGATAATCCACTCTCACCCCACCAATAATAGCTAAAATGGCCGGGAAACCATTGATGGTGATTCTTGCGTAAAGACAGCTAATACATTGATTATCTTCCCCTATAAAACTATAATAGATTTGGTTATTTTTTAATATATTTTGGCTCAGGAATCAGATTATTTGTTTATCCTCAATAAGGGTAATAATTTTTCTCGTAATAGCATACTCATCAGGTTGTATCTCATCTTTGAGGAGATTGTTGATACCTAGATAGAAATATTCGTCACGTTCTATAAATCCGACTGTCACCCCGTCCACAATGGCACCAAGCTGCTCCACCACATACTTGAGCGACATTCTAGATTGCTTGAGCTCTACGTCATACTCATGATTGGTCACTTCTTGCTCAATCAGTTCTTCAATATATTTACTCAAACCCGTAATAGTCGGTATTCTACCGGAGCTATTGTAAGATTGGAAAACCAGGCCTTCCTTTTCAAGGGTATTCAAATGCTTTCTCAAAGTCGATGGTGCATATTCATTATCTTCCAAACTATGGAGAAACTTGGAACCAACCGGTTCTCCTTTGGTAATGTAGTTTTCTACTACTACCTTTAATAATCTGACAAGTTTAGGATTTTCCATTTATATTTGTTGACTTCTATATATTATAGTTTATAATAGTATTATCTAACTCAATAGACTATTGTTATTTACCCATATAATTCAATATCTAAATGCTAACCCCAACAGGCGTAGTAGAAAAAGCATATAATCTTTATGTACAAGCAAGAAATATTCCAATAGCAGAAATTCAAGACCCTCATGCATGGTTTAGGACCAATGAGAAAATAGGGATTTATTATATTCAACTACTTGGCAATTTAGAAAAATTATGAATCAACGACGAAGATCTTAAGAGATTTGAACAATCATTAGCTAGAACAACAAAACACCAGCAACGATATATGGCAGAGCATCCTGAAGAAATGAGCACTGTACACGAAAGCACACATGCCCCTTTGTCTGGATCAATCAATATTACAAAAAGTCATCAACTCCAAGCCTTTAAGGAGAAAATGAATCTCATTGCAAAAGATTTATGAGACCAAATCTTCGAATTTTTAGAACAAAGCGAAACCATAGTGCGTCCCTTTGGAGAAAGCGAATATATATTACACTTTGAACGAATACAACTTATGTTAACGCCTGATATGAGGTATGCTCTACAAATCAGTAGAAACAATGGAGGAGATTTTTACTTTCCTCTATATAACATGACCAAACTGCAGTTAGCAGGGATCCAGAAAATACTAGAAACAAGATAATGATATTTTAATGTATTTCTCTATAACAACTCGTCTTATTAGTTCAGTTTATATTCCAAGTATAACAACCGGTTCTGACTGTTTCCGTATAGCCGCTTCAGGTAGCGGGGTTGATCTTTGCTTTTTTCTGTACACTTGTTTTTTGACCCACAAAGCTAAGTGATCACTGGTCTTGAGCTAATCACAAACTCATAGTCTCTTCTATCCCTCCATAGTTACCATTGTAATTCAAGACAATGATAATTGGATGGTCTGAGGTATTAGTGACTTTGAGGTCTACAGATCACGCAAAGACCGTTGCGTCTATACCAGGAGTAGATATTCTCTCTCCATTGATCGTGGCAGTATACAGATTCGAAAACCATTTGCTATGATTACGAGCTTCTAGTTTCAGTCACATATTGGTCACCAATCACTGGTAAGTGGCAGTACTTCCTCAGCATATACCTCATCCATACACTGGTATTTCCTCATCCTGCACAATTGCCAAACCATTCTTATAATTCTTTTTTGTTTTGGGATCATAATGGATACTACCTAAATAGTAGAAACTATCACCTGGATTTAACACCCTCACATGACCCAAGTATGCGAAAGCAGTCAAAATATTATGTCTACGATAGGCAGCATCATAATTCGTTCTATATCTTGAAGAGATTACTTTATAACCCAAAGCACGTAGCTCATCAGCATTTTTCCATAGATATAAAGGTCCAAACTTTTCTATATCAAGTTTATTGAACGCAAGGGTCCTAGCATGTGAACCAGTCTTACGCAAAGTCTTTGTAATAAGCCTGTCTAAATCATCTTTGACGTCAATATCTGAAGCAACTACAACACCACTTCTGACCGTTATAGCAAAATTGGCATAAAAACTATAAGGAATATCGTGAAATTTTATATGCTCGTTACGCAGAAGTTGTTTCATAAGGGATATTCTGATCAAGCTATGTGCACCAGTAATACTGGTTGCTCAAGATCGAGCATTGGCAGGTACAATAAGCATATCATCAGATGAGATATTTTGTGCTCCTAATTGAATTGAACCAGTTCGACCCAAACCTCTTTTTATTACAGGTATATAAGTGACAACGGCAGCATCGGCATATACAAAACCCAAAGATAAAAGAGTAAATATAATAATATTCAGAATATATTTCATATCATGCAAAAAAGTAATACACTATGAGTATTACTTTGTTAGGGATGCTTTCAATAAGATTATAAGTGTAGTTTTTGTCAACTAGTACTGAGTAAAATCGGGCAATATCCTCATCCATACCTTACCAATGATGTAGTCATACGGCACGATATACCCTTTTTTATCACCAAAACAGCCGATAGTGAAACAGCATCTACTATCAGTGCTATGTTCTCTATTATCTCCCATCACGAAAAATCAATCGCTGACATCAAATTCAGAGACACCGCATACGGGAATAGTTTTATAATCACTAGGCAAGTAGGATTCATCTAAGGTGAAACAATCTGTTTTCGGAGATCATCAGGTTTTACAGATTAATACTTTGTTATCGTTTTCAATCTTTACCGTTTCACCGGGAAGTCCGATTACTCTCTTGATATAATGAATATCTTTACCGGGAGGCACGAATACAATGACATCACCTCTACGTATCTCCGGCAACACTTTTATGGTACTTCCCACAAACGTCTTGATTTCTCTCGCTCAACCCGTAGCGTTGGATCGCTCAGTGAGTTTCATTTTTTGAGATGAAACTTTATCAATAATAACAAAATCGTTGGTATGGAAAGTTGGCTCCATACTCTGACCCACTACTGTAAAAGGAGAAAATATGAAAAACCTAATACACAACACAATTCCCATGGCCATCAAGAAAAATGATGCCAAGTCAAAAAATTCCAGCACTATCTTCTGCGCTCGTCCTTTCCATCACAAAGGTGAAGATTGGGTTTGAGATATCTCTGGCTGATCATGCCAATCGTTATAGTCCATAATCTGATACAAATAAAAACTTACTAACATATACTAGAATCAACTACTATTTCAATTGATATTTCCCCAGCCTCAAAACAAAATCTGTTCCGAGTCCTCAGAACAGAATAGTGCTAATAAGTCGCTGTTATATGATGGTATTGTCAGCTTCAATAATGTTAACAAGTTATGTTAAAGGTTGCTGTGGTGGCGTTCAATCAGGGTTTTGTACAAGTTGAGCCGCAATTTCTGCAGGCTTGATAGATTGAGCACTTGCTACCACAGGTGGCTGGTTGATTACTTCATATCCTCCTGGGAGTCCTTGCATATGCTGTCTGATGAGAGATACAATATTTTTGAAACTGGTATTTTCTGGTATAGCTTTTGTACTCTGTGCGAAAGGCAAATAATCGCCATTATCTTGTTTAACCATAACCACCAAAGATCCACCATCAGTTCCAAACTTATAGGGTTTATCAAAATCAGTATTTTGAGGAGTATATTCTTCTTTTAAGCGTACAACAAACTTTACAAGACCAGTCACGATATCAATATCTTGAGAACGAGCACCGCTAGCGGCTACAATAGCATCAGGATCAATGGATCCCAGCAATCCATATGCTTTGATTCTTACCAAGGCATCCATAAAACTAGGAAGATTAGTAACATTAGCGAAAGCAGATTCATTCTTTATCAAAAGATCTACTACTTTCTGATAGAACTCAGGAAGAACCAAAGGTTCCATAGTAACAGCTTTATCGCTTTGTTCTGGCATCTTAACCGCCCTCAGAACATCATCCAACTGCTTTCTAAGTCCTACTCTACTCGCAGCTTCTGCACTAAGTTCGTCTAATTGATCTCAAACCTTGGTTCCAAAGCTCTTTAAAGAGTTCCCAAATCCTTCTAATATAGACATATGCTGATCACTAATGAATTAAATATCAGCTTATTATATCTGCCAAAAAAAATAGTGCAAGAATAATCTGATACAATTTCGCAATCCCAGTAGCTAAACTTGCAAAAAAACAACTTGTGGCTATAATATACTACAGTTACTTGTTATCCATTCAAAGCTATTCGATAGTATGAAAAAAGTCAGTTTATCATATCTTATAACGTCAGGTCTGTTGCTCACCAACAAGATTTATGCACTCAATCGATTCCAGCCGCTGCAGGATCCTTATGGGGACGCGAATATAAACCAAGCTATCGACACTACTAATATCAACGACCCGCTCAGACAAGGAGCATCAACAATCGCCGAAGGTATCTGAGGAATCAAATCAGATAACGGGGGAACTTTTGAAGAAGCGAAAACAAGCTTACTTAGTTCTATACAGCTCGCTATCAATTGGTTCTTAGGATTTTTGGCACTCGTTGCAGTAATCTATCTCATTATTCAAGGTATTCAGCTATTACTCAACCCCCAAAAGGATGATGAACTCAAAAAAATCCGAACTCGCATCGAAAGTGCAGCTCGAGCAATCTGAGGTATCGGATTGAGTCGGCTTATCGTTAGTTTCATTTTCTATATTGTAAAAGTTGTTGCAGGAGTATAACAAAATATATTTTCATAACGGAAAGAGACCGCTAGTAATCTAGTCGGCCTCTGACAATCTCATTTATTGCGAAGATATTCCCCTATTTGGGAAAGATCTTTCTAGCTAATTTCGTAATTAATGCTGGAAGGAGAAGGAATTGAGGAAACCAATGCACTCGCCTCCAAGTTGCATAAGCCAAATCGAAAACAGAAGACAAAACAGGAGAGCTACTAGATTCTTCCAGTGCTGCTCCAAAAATGTTGCTTGTGAATAGACGATCCGACCATCGGATGTGATGTTTTGCCGGAATGCCTCGCCTCCCACGCAAATCATTTTGCCATCCACTTTGATCTTGTCGGCCCGGAAGGATTGGCCGTCCATTATCACGAGATGATGATGCTCAATTGTAAAGACAGCCTCTCCGGCATTCTTCACGATCAAAGCAGCACCATCAAGGTAGATGGTAGTGCCCTCCAGGTTGAGGGCTTTCTCACTACTGATAGGCAAAGGAATTTGAGTATTCCCTGCCAGATTCAGTTGACCCCCAACTATTTGAGGATCCGGGGTCTTGCCACAGGAAGTAGCAAGGACCACAATGGTCAAAAGACTAAAAAAGACTTTCATATCACAGTGTGTGAACTGGTTTTTTGACAGATATCTGTCAGATTATAAGTA
>CAZLWR010000002.1:59747-69589 GCA_964563595.1 uncultured Candidatus Peribacteria bacterium
ACCTGTACTCCAATATTGACTGAATTGTTCAATTCATTGCTTTCATTCACCAAATCTGAAGAGTCTATCTTGCATTCCAAAAGCTTGAAACCTTTGTTGGAAGTGAGATTGCCGATATAGACACTAGGTACTTCCATCACCACTTCACCATTGGTAGGAATAGGAGGAGCACTTTCCAGGAAAGATCGATAAGGATAAACCGTGCCATCTACTCCTTTGCAACCAAATTTCAAAGAACCTAAACCATCAGAATTATAGACAGTTCCCAGGTTTTTAAATTTGATATTCAGGGTAGCGAACTTTTGATCTAATTGCACGGAAGCAGATATGGCAGCAAAAGTCACCGCAAAATCTGGCCCTACAGTGCTTGTAGAGGATGTAGTAGTAGAGCTATTGGTATTGGAACTTGTTGTGGATATAGGAATAACCTGATCAGAAGTTCTCAACTTTTTTACCTCTCTCAGGAAAAATACATAAATATCGGTAATGACAGCATTGGTAGATGCTCTTATTCTACTAGAAATAATCTCAATAAGTCTTGTTTTGGTAGCACTAGTGATTTTCCCGTCAACACTAGACACGACAGTTCTAATCCTCATTTTGATACTATCCACAGTTGATTGTGCCTGTGCAGTAGGCATATCGATCGGACCAGGTATGAAAAAAAGTCCTGCAACGCTTGCACAGCTCAAGAAAACTAAACTAAAGAGTCGTCTTGCAATATAATTCATAATCCAAGTATAGTCAAGCCTCTCGTGCTTGTCAAATTTTGAGTCCCCTCAGTATGATTTAATATACACTGAATCCGTAGCTTTTCATCCACTGCATAGCACGCTTTTTGTCTTCATGAAAACGATCCACCACAGCCCAAAATCTCGCAGAATGATTCATCTCTAACAAATGTGCCAGTTCATGACAAACAACGTAGTCCATAACAAAATCCGGCATCTTGATTAACCTTCGACTCAATCAGATATTCTTCTTACTGGAACAACTGCCCCGTCTGGTTTTACCATCTCTGATAATGAGTTTTTGATAACGTAAACTATGACGAGCACTCAGATTATCCAATCTTTCTTGTAAAACTTGTCTGGCATAAGATTTATATCGTTTTTCCTGAATAGCAGGGATCCTTAGATCGCTAGCTGATCTGATTATTTTATCTTGGTAATTGATGAGCGGCTCCTTACCTGCATGAGGATCAATGTGTATGGCGTACACATCCCCATGAAGCAATAATTGATCAGGCATAAGTTGAACTTCACTTTTGCGTTGGTTTACATGAGCAAGTTTCTTTTCTATTCGTGCTTGTTTTTCTTTCACAAAAGCCTGGATTCTCGCATCAGAAAAATTCAGAGGTGCTGTCACATGAACAGTAGCATCAGGTTTGATTCTCAAAGTAAGGTTTCTTACCCTCTTTTTAGTGATAGAAACAGGAGTCGAGGAAGTCATAGACCTTACTATAATTTTTATAGGATATAATCCAAATATTCTTGTACGACTTTTTGGAAAGGAGCATAGTTCACACGATGCCCCTGAAAAGCCTGAGCAACCAATCCGGTCATTTCCATCTCTGTCATGGTAAGAATCTGACGTAAGGTCATTTCAATCTCTCTGCCCTTGTAGTTCGCTGGCAAGTTCTGAGTCAAACGCTGGCTCGCACCAAGTGCCTTATCAAGACGCATACGAATAATATCTTCCGCAGTATATCCATCCAAAGCTATCATTTTGAGGGTATGAAAGGTATGTTTACAAACAATCCACATATAAAACAACTCTGAAGACACCATCCCACTATCCATGCAGTATTCCATGTCGACCAAAAGCGATTGCTTACTAGCTTCTAACGTCGGCTTATGATAGATTTCATGGATGACCCACTCGAAATCTGGCATCATTTGCCAACAGTACCGAATTAACAAAGCTTTGTGATAAGGATGAGTGGCATAGGTATGTTTCGCTTCAAGTTGAGCAAGCGACCTAGTCAACAACTTTAGTTTGGGAAAGTCATTCTCGTACTGAGCAGTGCTAATCGCCAAGTTTACTGCGAACAAAACCATATTGTGAAAAGACCCAAATAAGACTTGTTGCCTATACTCTTCCGGAGTAGACGCCGTGTGTTCTAGTCACTCTACTTTTACATACCAAGGAATGGGCACAGACAAACCATTGTAAGATGGTTCCAAAACCTTCGCAAGTTCTTGGTCCAACGATACAGGTATATGCTGATACTTATCAAATGACAAAATACGTGTTACTAGTGCTTTTCTTTTTTCTACGCCAAAACCCATTCTCGACCAAGAGGGTACACGACCTTCTTTACGAACAATAGTACAAAATTCATCATAAACTGACCTAAGCATGGGATACAAATTAGATTCAATATACTCAAGTGATTTGCTGCAATTTAGAATACATATCATGGACCGAAGGAATACGTCTCATATCTATGAGATCAAGAGAAAAGTTATATTCAAGACATTCATTCGTCGTAGTATTACCGAAGCTACCTTCTGTGATAATATAGTATATGAGTCACTCCATATCTTCTCCTGCACAGTGATTTTCATATATTGCAGCATATTGACTCAAAGCAGCCATAATACGTTCCATAAGTTCATCAGTATAGGGACTCTGGCTTTCTTCAAGTTTGTTAAAAAATGCAGTCACCAGTCTGGGTAATACGGCACCACAGTGCTCACTTATTTGCTGATGATATTGCTTAGAATTCGCTATTTCAGAAATTATTATTTCATCATTATGTACTTCTTCTTCAATATTCTTTTTGGTGGACAATGCAGCAGCTAGGTTTCTAGCATGTCTTTTTTTGGCCAACCAAAGCCTTGCTCTATTGAGAGCGAACAATCTATTATTAGATGCTGACATAGCAAGCATTCTTTCTCTATGTGACATAAGTATAGCATATGGTATAAACGTTGACTATAGTCGTAGGTTAGCGGCTAAAGTTTACATTATAGCATAAGTATATATAGAAAATGCATCACAATGCAATATATTTGCATAACAAGTCTGCGGTAAAAAATCATATTCAGACATTAATTCAATAGAGTTTGTGCAATCATCGCTTGGATGAGCAGAAGCCTTTCCTGGTAACTCATATCTTCGCGTGCGTCAACACGTTCTACCAGTTCACAAAGCCTATGGTCGAAAGCCGGTATTTGATCAATCAGTTGGGTAAATTTATCACTATATTCCTGCCGATCCATATCTAGGGCTTTCATATAAGCTCAAAGCATATAAAGTAAAACATTAGTTCTTAGGATTTGCCTTGAAAATATCTCCCTTAACGTGAACGATGTCTCATTCAATTTGTTCTGTTATACTGCGATCTTTCCTCTCGTCAATAATAAGTTTACCATTTGCCACATGAGCGTCCTCTTTGCTTACCAATCGGCCAATCGTGTCCCGACTTCCATCTTCACGCTGTCATGCCACTCTCTCCAAGCCTCCTTTTTCACCGACATCATGGTTGCGAATGGCAACATATCCATCACTCGGAATCAGCTCAATATGGTAGAATTTGCCTTCGCCGGTACTACCTGGTTCTTTTCTTTCTTGGATCATGATCAAGAGCAATAAGAATATAAAACAAAAATTGATTATTTCTCTTAGAGCATTCAGATTATTTTTGCTATAGATAAAAAAAGCAATATTACAAGGATAATCTGAACAATACAAAAGATCTCACAGGGCATTCCCCGCGAGACCAATCACTAGTAAGCGATTATAAAATTACATTTCAGAGCAGCTCGTCTTCGGCACCCCATTCGCCCAAATGGTTCGTCCCGATCCGACCAGTGGTCAGGATGTCAGCGAATCTGTTCAGCAACATGGAGCCCTTCAGACCCAAGATACCAAACAAAACCAGCATGAACATCCAGTCTGATTGATCATAGGTCAGACGGAACATATCCCACACGACCACATCTTCCAGATTCAGCTTCAAAGGCCCTGTAATTCCCACAAAAAGCAAGAGGGTGGGCAGGGCTAAGAACAGCCAAACAGCGATGTAGGTCCAGGCGATACCTCGGATGGTATGCCAACTGGGACCGGTCATGCGATTGAGGACGCGGAATGCGGTCCTACGGTGCAACAAAAATGGTGCGAAGATCGCACACAGGACATTGAAGATAATCACGAAGTCGAATAAGATCTGATAAACAAGATCAGCATCAAAATTGCCACGGCCACCGATAAAAGCAGCCGCCACGATCATCACACAAAATCCTGCAACGTGGGTCAACGGATGTTTCAGCATAAACCAATGTTTTTACTTTCTTACTCTTTTATTCGGGTTTTCAGGTTATCCCTAGCTACAGGAAATAGCATATGTGCTTTATACATTTATATCTAAAAGTCAGTAGTTACATATTTACTGGACAAGATATTGACATATCACTACATATAACTACATTATCGTGGTAAAAACAGTTCATTAACGTAAAAACAGCTAAAAAAAACGATGGAAGTACTCTTATTTTGGATACCACTACTGATCGTTATTGGTTCGCTCATCCACCTTTTTGCGGGTGACGATGCCAACAAATTGGATTGGGTCGTATCGCAAAACACAACCCTCTACTTCATTATCGGACTTGGTCTTATAAGTTCAATTTGGATGGGGGTATCACTGGGCACAAGTTGGCTTGAAACTAACTCGACCCAAGAGCTTTTTGAAATGATGTGGGATAATTTCAGTCCCGTTGAATTGCTGGCTATTTTTTTCCAGCACTACGATGGTGGTCAGATTATACTCATCATGGCATTGGTCATGCTATTTGCTTACCGAGTGACCATGGGTTTATATTATAACTTCACCGGTTTGAAAGACCACAAAGTTATTTCGACCTATGTCGTATCAGCTTGGTATTACGAATCGTGGACTGAAAAGTGCACACGCATCGTCACCGAAACCGACGGCCAGGGGAAAACCAAGACAAGGACAGAGACTTATTACGTCTACCATCCCCCGTACTGGGAAGCAAACCTGGGAGATGGCACCACTATAAGTATCAGTTCGTCAGATTATCGTAATTACTGCGACAAATTCGGGAATCAAAAATTCGAAGACGTATTGCGTATCAACCAATCCAGCATTGGAGACGGCAATGCCTACTATTCTAAATGGCCCGAGACCGACGATACAATGATCCCAGCGGCCTACAAAACCGACTACTTCAACTATGTTACTGGCTCTAAGAACACCATTTTAGTCAGCAACGTGGACGAGACGAAGTTTGCGAAACACTTGTGTCCCGACCCCGACATCGAGGGATCCCCTTTCGGGGGAATCGAAGTCGATCGTGTAGCCACCCCTGGGATTCAGTTTGACGAAAAACTCGCTCAAGCCATTGATCTCAAGGTAAGCAAGTATCTTGCGAGACTCGGGACCGAAAAGGACGTGAACATCATGTTCTATTTCACCGACCAGGACATCAATTTCTGGTTTGCCTTGCATGAAATACGCAAAGGCGGCCGGTTTAATGAAGTTTTGGTCGTTGTCGGACTCGTTCCAGGAACACAAGAGGTCGCTTGGTGCAAAACCATGGCCTGGGACAATGGCATTCTTTGCGGCAATATTGATGCTGGCATAGTTCAGCTTGGAACCATACAGGAACCAGATGCCATCTGTGATATCGTAACTAATAGTGTAAACTGCCATTGGGTACAACCCAATATGGACAAGTATCGCTATTTAGCATCCGACATCAGCTTGCCCTGGGGATACATTGCCCTCGGGGTGCTGATGGTGACCTTGGTCTGTGCACCTGTAATCGCTTACTTTTACCACACGAGCTTTTCAGAAATGCTGGAAGCCACTGGCCAATTATTCGAAAATTAACAACAACTAACAAACTCAACACCATCCAATCATGACCGGAATTATCATCGGAATTATCGTCCTCCTGCTTTTGCTCTGGGGCGTAAGTATTTACAACAGCTTCGTAACCGCAGAGCAGACCATCAAAGCACGCTACAAATCGTCGCAGGCGTCGTTAACCAATGCGGTTAATACGCTGAAAACGATGGGCATTACGTCCCAGACCTACATTGACGCCTTCACCAATGCACTCCAAAAGGCCATCGAAGGTCGCTGGGGACCCGGAGGCTCCAAAATGGTCATTGGGGCCATTACGGAGTCCAATCCGGTCTTACCGACCGACGTGTTGACCAAGATGCAAACCGTCACGGAAGAGGTCTATGCAGACTTCTACGCGGCCCAGGTCGCAACGGTCGATGCCGATGCGATGTATATCGCCAGCACGCAGCGCTTTCCGAACAGCCTGATCGCCAATGCCTTCAAATTCCCGTCGTTCGACTACACCCAGGCGGACTACGGCAAAGTCATCATGACCGCCGAATCCGCCGCCGCGTTCCAGACGGGCACGATGAAACCCATCGACCCGTTCCAATAAAGCTGTTTTTACAATTAATCGCTTGTTTCTTACGCATGCCTCGGGGGTCGTCCCCGGGGTTTTTCAATTATTGAAATAACTGCGGATCGCAGGCTCTCACCACTTCTGCGTGCGTAGCATATCTTTTATAGCCATCAAGCGGATCAACCAGTTTTGGTTGTAAGTCATTATGAATCCGCTGCCAAAGACTTTCGTATTCTTTGTACCTCGTTAGAGTTCTAGCTTCTTTCATCAATCTACGTAGTCTTTCAAATTTGGGATCTCAAGGATTTATAGTAGGAGGAATACCAAGACGCATGGGGTCGTCAAATTCCTCACCCAACACATTGATAATCCTTCCATAAGCATAAATAAACGCCTCCAGTAATTCTTCCCTCACTTGCTTATTTGATATCTTTTGTAATGCATCGGCAAACTGCATACCAAGTTTCAATACAAAGTTCTTTAATTCAGGGTTCTTCTTATAGAGCATATATAAAAGATCTCTATGGGCTTGAATGGCCCAGCTCTCGTATAAATTATCAATCTTGCTGCGACTGAGAGGATAGAAAATCCTAGAATCCAAATAACTTGAACTCAATCCTCCATTCAAAAGAGTCTTATCTGCAAAATCAAAAAAGTTGTGAATAGTATTATCGTGATTGGAGAGCATCCATACTTTTTGCAATAATGAAAATGCCCTTTTACCTTCAGGATCTGAAAGGTAATCTACAGTAGATGTGTTATAGAAGTTTACGATGGGTATAATGAGTTTATGTTTGTACATCATCTTGCCTGTCGGAGTTCACATCAAAAACCCAAACGAAAAAGGCATACCCTCGTCACCGATATTATAGCTCTCACTCCAGTTATATCCATAGGACGTGCTCTTTTTCAGATTATCTATTTCTTTTTCAGACAATCCTGAGAACAAAGGAATATGCAAAAATATATAGGGTTTGAGTTTTTTCTCTATTATATCTTTGGTACTCATCTCAAGTGCTTTCTCTATACTGATGCCAAACAACTGTTCAAAACACACAAAAAAGTCCTTGCCAAAAAAGTACTCATACAATCCATTGAGTTCTTGCTGATGAGAAGCTTTACTATTGTTTTGAATCCAAGGTGCGACTTCATCAAGTCACAGCAATATAGGCAGAGTATGACCATTGTGAGCACCGACTATGGATCAAATCATATGTCTTAGCTGCGTTTGGTCTTGCAACAAAAGCGGCGAATGAAATTTCTTCATGGTGCCAATAGTTTGCTGTATTTTACGGGGACCTGCACTTAAGATCATAAAAAAAACTATATATCAAATATACAATACTATTGTACATAATATGATATATAAGTCAATACCTATGGCGTAAGTATCCTTTCTACAAGCATGCTGTTTCCTACAACATCATAATAAGTACAAGTCATATCTCACATATTGACAGTCCGCCTTTCTACTCCTGTTTGGGCAGCATGCTGACAAAAAGTCATGTAATCCGTTTGTCCTTGTTGATGGGTTTTCAAATACAAAGCAAATTGCTGAGTGTCACTTTTCGCTGCTATATCCAATGGAAGATACTTCGCTTCTGATTCAATACTATCATCATTTCCATAATACACTGTATGCCCATCAGATACAAAAGCATCATATCTTTGTACACCCAAAGCAATCAAATCTTGAATATATACCGGGAAATCAGCACCGCTCTTGACCTTAGAATGGGCTTGGACAATCTGTGAGAGAGTAAACATAGATAAAGATAGATGATAAAATTATTTTCTTTTCGATTTTGCTGCCATTATTTTAGCTTTCTTTGTAGCCTTAGTAAGGGGTTTGGCCATAGGGATTCTGCGTTCTCTTTCTTTTTTCACAGGAGCAGCTGGCGTTCTTATCGGTTCTGCAACGGGTGGTGCTAATTCAGGTGCATGAAGTGCCGGTTCTGCTTTGAATACATCACCATCTACCGGCTTGATAGGACCCTTGATATGATCAAGCAATACATGAAGTTTCTTATCAGAAATAATCAGACATTCACGCTCATCCACGCGAGCACAATCCTTGCTGACCAACCATGTCACTGTTGACCGCTTCCCCTTAAATGTCCTACCCGCTACTCTTTTGAGTCACGGTACTATTTCCTGAGTACGAAAGGTAGTATATTGATTTTTGGGGCGAACGGTAATGCGATACGAGCCTACCCCGTCTTCTTGTCTAAATTTTTTTTGTTCTGATTTTGGAGAGCCCAAAGACTCTTTGATCATATCTTTTACGATCATTCTTTTTTCTCTCGTTATGAGTTTTTTGAAGGCTTTGGCTGAGCTAGATGATGGCATAGTAGATGAAAATAATAAAATTAATCTTTTCTTTTGGGTAATGACTTTTTTCAGGCGCTCTCCAATTTTCTCTGAAGCTTCTTAACGTCTTCCGCAGCAGCCAGCTCTTCAGGGATAATGCCTCTTTCTCCCAGTATATTTCTTACAGCCGAATTATTTGACACATGTTCATCAGTGATTGATATTTCTCAGTGTAAATCCTTGTGGACAGCATTGTGATTTGTCATCTCTGTTGCAAGATCTTTAGCTTTTATGGTAATAGTAGGTAAGAAATCAGATAAACTTCTACCATCAGGCACTGCAAGTTTTTGTTTCATATCCGCAGTGGTATTACCTCCAAATAATACTTTATCTCACTTACTGATAATTCTAGAAATACCTTTACCATCAACTCATCTTTCAAAGGCTATTTTATGAAACTCTTTCTCAGTTAGAGTTTGTTTGTTTCTAGCCTGCACTCTTTCAAAATCTGCTAGTCTTTGCTGAACTATTTCCCACTTTCTTGTTTGAACCGCAAAATAACTCTGAGCAAAAGCGATTTCTATCTTACGTGGATCTCCATTTTGGGCAATCAGATAACAAGCATAGCGAGAAAGCATAACATCAGAAACTATGGATTGCGCTCAATTACCTCAAATGATCGACTTGTTGACGTCAACAAAGTGTTCACTTGCCTTATCTCAAGCGGTATCAACAGATCGCTTTGCTTTTTCTACAACCATTTCAAAATTTCTTCGCTCTTTATAAGCAAGCAACTTTTGCAAATCCCTAGCACTCCAAAACTCTACATCATCTTGAACTTTTTTTATTGCTTCAAATTCTTCAAAAAGTTTGTTGGATAGCGAAAGATCCATATAGTATACGCTATGAATAAATGATAGAGATTATACAAATAAAGCTCAAGAAAACAAAGAAATAAAAAAGAAAAAACAGTTCGATCCTGAACCCTTACTGGACAAGAATACTATGTTCTCCTACGCTTACCACATCTCAGACTATTAGTTGAGCACGTTTACGAAGTTCCACTACTCCATTAACACTTACCTTTTTGTTATCGACCAAGTCCTTGGCATCAGCACCGCTATCAGCAAT
>CAZLWR010000003.1:0-19933 GCA_964563595.1 uncultured Candidatus Peribacteria bacterium
TTGGGCATAGCTTTAATGACAAGAATTATGGGATTGCTATTGTTGGGTGTAGGAATACAGGCTATTTTATTAAATATATAAGCTGATAATGGGCCTACTTTCTTCTTTGTTTCTGAGCAAAAGACAAAAAAGACTGAAAGGGACTTTGAAGAATATTGAATTACAGACGGAACAAAAACGACGTACAGTGCACACCCAAAACATAAGTGACCTATTTAGAGTTCCTTGAAAGTATAGTTTTAAAGATGAGATCGCATTACTGCTTTGAAGTAATAATCGGGAGGCATTATGAGTTTTGCTCCACGCCAAAAAGTTAATGGATAAGCTGAACCTAAAAAGCAAATACGACATTATTGATGTTCTGAAGAGTATGGAGCCTATTCATGGTAAATGCAAAGAAGCAGTGTACTACTTTTTGGAGTCTTTGAGACACAAACTTTGACGATACATTGTCGATGAGAATGGGCATGTATATTATGTAAAAGGATGAGCATCGCGACAGTCAACTGCTCTCAATCTAACAACTTGAGACTTTGGAGATATAGATCAACTCTCTTTAACAATAGCTACTCAAGACGCAGCACTCAAAAACAAGAAGATAAAGAATATGGGCTATAAGTCTTTTAATTTTCAAAAACCTCATGTAATTTATCTTCCTCATACAGTTAATTTTTTTCAAGCTTCGAAAAATCCAACCACAAGCTACTGGGCGAATAATCGTAGTTATTTGGTAGATCTAGTAAATCTGGCAAGATCTTTATTCCCTTATGAGCAGTTACAAAAGGAATGAGTGGTATTATCTACTGATGTAGATCGGAAACAGTATGTTAGATATAACAATCCGAATCATCGATCACAGGTCAACACGATTGCGAGAAAATTATTAGAATATGACCCGCAGGTCACTTCATCTTAGTTATGTCATTTCCAACAGCTCCATTTCATCTATATGCTTGCTATCAAATAATCATCCAGCGGAAGTTTTGATAACTCATAATCTTTCTAGTTTTTCTGTGTTTCAGGTTATTTCTAAATATGATAAATATCGGTATATTCTGAAATATCATTCCATAAGGGCATTTATATAGGCAAGGAAGAGTAGCACACTGAGAAATAAAATATATACCACTGCGTCGGCTATTCAGCCTACTACTCCAAGGAGTTGTAATATAATTATTCCTGCAACTGGTATGCCAATGATAAAAAGGATATTAAAAATGAGCCTAAGATTGAATAGCAACGTTACTACTACAAGCTTTAAGGTAAGTCCTAGATGTTCGAAACTTAAATAAAATGACTGCTTAATGGCATCCATTACAGATAAGCCTTCCAGAATAATGATAGTTTTTGTGAATTGGAACATGCAGCTGACCAGCGCGATAAACAACAACCAAATAAACAATACAATCAGTACCAAGGCATTATTAAGCTCATAGACGAATACTTTCGAGAGTATATTCAAGAATATGATAATATTGAAGGCAAAAGTCATGGCCTCGTATTTGGTAATGGCGAAAAAACTTTTAGTTCAGGCTGAGATTGCTTTAGTGATACTTTTTTTCTTGTCGGTGTCTAAGTACTGTACCAAAGCTCACTCCCCTATCGGAGCCAGTACAAAATATCATAAAAATAAAATGATTCCTACAAATATCAGTTTTCGCCCTATGTTTTCAAAACTCAATAGTTCTAATATATATGCAATAACCTGATTGCTTGTGTGCAAATTGAATTCGTTCTCAAGGTAAAAATATATGTTATAAAGAATAATAAGGACGAATATGAGACTATGAGCAAACATAGTTGATAGTGAAAGAGCTATAAGCTTACTATCTTTTATAAGTTGAAGGTAGGAGTGGATGAGTATTTTACGAATCATGTTTGAATAGTAGAGTTATCTATAAAACTACTTTTTAAATATCACAAATCAACAAAAAAACCTCAGGACCGTGGTACCAAGATTATAAACCTCTGAAGTAAGTGTGGGTATTATATCCGTACTAGCCGGATTATTATTCTTCCCAATTCAGATGGTATGAGATCTTAATAGTTGGCTCACCAATACCGAAGTATGAGATAATACTATTGGTAATGAAATAAATTACAAGAGAAGTTCTACTTGACAGCGTTAACGCTTATTTTATATACTAGTTACTATAAGAAATACTGTGTAATAATAACATTGCATACCAATTGTATAAAATTATTCGGGTGATTATGAACATGGCAAACTATTTCAACACTCTGCTATGACAACCTCTATCGTGATCTAAAAAGATCATAACAAGTTTTTTATTCTCCATGGCTTTAGCTCAAACTTTATCTGCTCAAACTGAGGGTTTTTTTGAGGTACCCGATTCGCTCAAGAAACAAGCACTAGAAATTATTGATAAAAGTAAAGAATTAGATGCCGATATAAGTACTAAAGGCAGATCTTTTAGATCTACAACGGGTGCTTATCAACGTGAGGCTAATATAAATTATTATGAGACTAGTAATAGTTGTGGTGCTACCGTTATTGGTACCGTAGACAATGGGGTGTCGGCTGGAGTGCGAATTATATTGTCAGACACTGGAGAACTAACGTATTGTGCTAAAACCTATATTGATGGTGTCTTACAAGCAACAAGCCCTGATGCTATCCCTAGTACTTTAAGATTTTTAACAACTACTAAGTTTCGTACTCCGGACGAATGAGAGGAGAGAAAATAGTCAGCTTATATTATCTTTCATTGACATAATTGCTCATTGCCGCCGCCCTTCCGACCAAAATGATTCATTAATTGTTTGGCCATGTTATTAGACGACCATATGAGAAATCCTTTGCTTTCATCTTGGAAAAGCAATGTTCAGGTCATTTTTTGTTGTTTAAGATAGTGATTAATATCTTTGAGATTTGCGTATTTTGTTAGTCCTTGTCATAGCTCACAATACTGGTAAGAAATTCATTGTACTTCTTTTGTTACGAAGCTTAATTGCTGTATGACTTGATGTATAATACTCGCCAATTGAGATTGAGAAATTTGATAGTCTGAAATGAGTTTCTCTACTTTTTCATCCAACTGTGCCACTGTGCATTCTAATTTTTCTGCGAGCTTACTTAAGAGTCTGTTTTTTTCTTGTATTTGCTCAAGTACTTTCGGTCCAGTATAAGCCGTTATCCTTTTGACACCGCTAGCTACGGCCTGTTGTCAGACTATTACAAATGATCCTATATCTTTTGTGTTATCAACATGAGTACCGCCGCATAGTTCTAAAGAATAGTATTTTTTTGCTACTTCCCCATCAGCCCCAATCCAATCAATGGATACAACCCTTACTATATCTCCATATTTATCTTCAAAAAATGCCTTGGCTCACATATCAGCTGCCTGAGTGAATGATTTTTCTTCTACTGACACAGGAAAGGCTCATGCAATAGCACTGTTAATATTGTATTCTATGATGCCTATCTCCGTTTCAGAAAGCAGCCTATCTGCGTGGAAATCAAATCTCACGTAATCCTCTTCTACCAATGATCCCGCTTGTTTTGTGTTGGGAAAGATATGTCACAACTCTGCATGAAGCAAATGTGTTGCGGTGTGTGCTCTCATCTTACCATATCTGGATCTTGAATCAACATGTAGCTGCATAATAGTAATAAGATAAGTAAAACACAAAGGTAGAACGTGTATAACAAACTATTGTTTATTTTCAAATAACAAAAAAGTAGACTTTATGAGTCTGACTTTTAAGTTGGTTTTTGTAACTAATCTCATAATACTTCTGTGCATCCATGTGCCCCTTGAGCTGGTTCAAATACAAAATCTTTGATTTCCTTTGAAGTATATCTTAGTTTTTTGAAAAATGAGTCTAACAATTGGCCTAATCCTGTTCCTACTGTTCTTGCTATTTCAAGATCGCCAGGATAATTCTTAGATTGATAGATGTCTGTTGTTTTTTCTGGTGTTAATCTTACCCCTACTCCCTCTACTCAAAAATTATTTCGATCACTGAGAGGACAATAATCTTCGTGCTGCTGTTCTAGACTCATAGTATGCTATTTACAATATAAAACTTTATGATAGTAACTATTTACAACCTGAATTCAATTTCTATCTTAATCGGTATTGTAGGTCGGTCACGATTTGTTGATGCAATAATCCGAGTTGTGAGCAAGTGATAATAAGTTCCGGCTTTAACTTATCTGTTATGCACTGTAAAAACATTTCGTATCCTCAAACCAAAATATAACTTGTTTTTGTCTTGGCGAGTGCAAGGTTTTTCCCTCTTCCTCAGGTAACATTTTCTACAAGTATGCTATAATCCTTATATTTTCATCCTTCCATAAGTTGTTCAAAAAGTTTTTTTGCTTTGTGGGGATTGTTGTTAAGAATAAATACTTTTTTATAATCTGACTCTATAAGCAGTTTTTCAGGGCTTTCGAAGTCTATTCGACGATATTTTGCGACTGCGGCGGTATCAGTGAGATAATCACTACTTTTATCCAAAAGAGTAAAGGTTTGATTTCGATTACTGAGGAAATAATGTTTGTATCATTTCAAAAGCTCTAAGAACTCACTGTAGTCGACAAAACTATTTCATAAAGTAAATGAATAATGAGTATAATCTGAAATCATTGGTGTGACGTAACTAATATTTTTCATATAATGAACCAGTTTGGCATATTGTGCCTCTATAACTATTCTGTCTTCTTGCAAAGATCAGTTTTGTGGTCCCTCGTCAACTACTCTTTTGAATTCATTCATTTGAGTTTGGATTTTCTTGAGAAGTATATTCGTTTTTTCAAAGTTGCTATTATCCTCAATAACTCCTATCTCAAATTTACCCTGTTCGTCAGTCTGTCTATTGCTCACCATATTTTGTATTTCCATAAACAGTACTCCGCAAAACATATCTAATAAGGACAGTAGTTGGTTAATTGGCTCAATCATATAGCTGGTATTGTCTAGTTCATACTGATACGCATAATTATCTATGACTCTAGGAAAATTAATAGGATCATAAGGTGCTGAAGAATATTTCAAATAAGAAGCATATCGCCATTCGTAGTCTAAGAAAATAATGCTGTAATCAGCATATTGTTTTTCGGTCAATACGGAAAAGAGTGCATGATGAGTAGCAAGAACAATGTTTTGTTTGTCTACATGGGACTCATATCTTATATAGTTGTACACTTTATAATCTCCTGAGCTATTGAGGTCTAGTAGACCTAAACCCTGTAGATGATGAGAGTAATACTTTATAAAAAAAAGTGTTTCCCAATCCTGTAATGAAGATTTATCAGCAATATGACCCAGTTTTTGTATGTCGATATATTGTTGCTCTTTGACGAAACTTACATTTTTTAAACCCATTAGCTGCATCTTAGATTTTACTATCATAAGTTTTTGCTTTGAATTTGTTGCTAGGATATACTTTCCTGCAGAACTTAGCTTGCGAATAAGTTGTTCAATAGGTATATTTCCATAATATAACTTAGATCCCGAAGAATAATTTGATCGTGATGTGTCTGACACAAATTGTGTGCTGTCTGAACTTTTTACTGGGAACGAAAGCATTGGTAAATCTTCATTTTTTACTCCTTGTGGTTCGTTGTTTTTTTGTAGATAAGGCAATGTTGATTTTTTTAATATACTAGATAAAAGTGGATATGTCTCGCATAGTCCTTGGACTTTCTTGATGCTATATTCCATTAATCCTATTCCGATGATGCAGTCTGATAGAGCATCGTGATTTTGAATGTCTGGCAAACCGCATTCCTGTGATCTATTTGTAAAGTAGTGTTCCCCTAGTTGCTCGCGTACCAGGGGATAGAGGATATCCAAACTATAACTTGCTGGGTAGTGTATTAATGTTTTTGCTCGATCTAAGGTGTCTATTGCTATAAGGTCTCAATCATTAAGTTGTAACTCTTCTATTTTAATATATTTTTTGAGGAATTTAAGATCGAATCAAATATTATGTCAGACAAAAATACTGTTTTTGGGGATAATGCTAATCATTTTTTCTTTAAAATGCTCCATACTCATACCGCTCATAATTTGTTCTGGTGAAATTCATGTTGTATAAGAAACTATGGTTTTTAGCTTATCTACTTCATATCAAGGATTAATGTAGCTGCGGAAGTAACTTTGTATTTCTAATTTTGCATTGCAGACGATGAGCCCAACTTGGATAACATCATCTCTGAGGAAACTCAAACCAGTTGTTTCAAAATCTAAAAAGATATATTGATAATCTGAAGAAAGCATTGTTACAACCATGAGGACTAAATATCTCCTTATTCGAAGGAGAACTATAATTTATTTATAACGTAAAACAACGAAGTCTTGTAAAGATTGACACTCTGATTCCAAAAATAAAATGTCAAATAGTATAAGGAAGTATCCAGGAATAATGCAAATGGAAAAATTGAAAAACAATAAGCATTGTTTACTATACTATGATTATAATTTTATTAAACTTTATGAAATCACTTTTTATAGCTCTCTTATTGTTTACCTGATTATTCGTTTCTGTGAACGTATTTGCACAAAATCAGGTTATAACTAATACTTCTACTGGTTTTGTTTTGACCGGCTGTATTATGAGGCCTTTGAAGATTACGTCATACTATACACCTGAAGCGATTCAATGAGTGTTTTTTAAAGGTGATTATTCTACGGATAAGAAATTAAATGGAGGCAACGTGCATGGTGCTTCTGGAAAAGAGACATATAACGGTATGCTTGCATGACCTAAACAATATCCTTTTGGTACTACCGTTTCTATTCCCGGAGTAGGTATAGGTGTTATTCATGACAGATGATGAGCAATTGTTTCAAGCTGATGAGTGGATCGCATAGATATCTGGGCGTGATATGGACTTCAAGGCATGGTTAATGCACTGAGTCGAGGCTCTAAAATTATAACTGGTGAGATTTGTTCTGGATGAATTATAGGTTGACCTATATGATTTGATCGATCACGCTACCCTACCTGGGAAGCCGCAAGCAAACAAATGATCTGGAGCATAGACATGGAACTTGGCAACAATGGCCTAACGGTTTATTATCTTAATTCATTTTTGCAGCAACTTGGTTATTTAAAACCTGTTAACTCTAGTGCTGGACGACAACCACAACAAAAACTTTTCTGGATCACAAACGATCAATTTTCATTCTTTACTACAGGAACTAAACTTGCTTTATGCCAATTTCAGCAAGATGTAATGTGATTGTCTGGAACTGACCAGTATTGTGGTTTTTATGGCACTCAAACAAAAGTAAAGTTTAAGGAACTAGTCAGAAAAGGCACTATCACAATATCAAGTCCTGTTGGGTGACAAAAAACACTGGTCCGTAAACCAGTGAAAAGAATGTTAAGAATAAGATAATCTGATTATTTCTTAATCGGGAAAGTCATAATGGTTTCTTTATTAAACTGTAGTTCTGCTTTATCTTCGTGAAAATGCCGCACTACTCACCCATGATAGTAAGTCCATAGGCCTCAATCATCTGTGACATGCAAGATTCAGATTTGTCCTCCTTGTTCATTATCAAAATCAGTGTCAATGCCTTTGTCTGCTCTAAGTTTTCTTTCCAGTTCCCCTCTATTGATGCCATAAAGATCATACAATTTATTTATAGCTTTGATATTAAGCTCACTGAATCTGTTTCCGCGTGCGTCACTTGGTCAAAATACTTTAGTACTACCTGGTTTATATTTTTCCAATCAAGGCATATTCCAAATTGTCGTGTATTTATCTTCAGGATTTTCTATAGCCCACAATTGTGATTTCAAAGAATCATTATTTACTGATATATATCTGAGTTTTGCTACTATGTCATAGCAATCAGCAAAATCTTCACACCATACAGTTTCAAAATTCACAATCCAGTTTTTGATTGAATCGATAGTAAATCTTGATGACTCCAATGGTTTTCACAACACTCCATTGCCTTGTCTCAAGGTGTCAGAGATCACCGCACTATGAACAGGATTGGATGTTAGCAGTACCTGACTTATGTTCTGTCATGTTTGGGAAAGTCACTTGCTGAAACTAAGCATATCAAAGGTCCTAAAGTCTGCATTTGATGGTAAATTTGCTGCCATGTTTATGGATATGATTTAATAAATTATTTCTCTATTGTTTTGATTATATACATTACCGTATAGATGTCAATACTACTTATCCTTTAAAAGCTGACACAATTCATTGCTTGCTAGGCCAAAACAGACTATAGTAACTAACCCATAAGGTATTAGGTAAGTTTCCGTCAGTAAATATATCCATTTCTGCGTTTGTACTTCTTGTTCACTTAAGAGTAGTTTTGCAATGAGCTTTTTATTGCCAGACAGAAATTCATGTCCTTTTGCGTGATAATAGTTGACACTCATAACTGCAAAAAGTATAGTGGCAGATCACATTCATATCGCGAATGGTCGCCAGGGTTTGTGACTTTTATCTTGTTGGATGGGACTTGTATTCATATATTAACAAAAAGTGACACATAGTAGGTATCGCTTTTATAATGATTAAATAAGGTATGTCAATTGTGATTCAGATCACCCATTTATATGATAAATTTCTGGATGGCGAGGGTTTTCTTAAATCAAATGTAATGGGTGGTTAGCATATAATAAACTAAGTACTAAAATATACTTCCCATAGACCAATATTACCATATCGCAAACGCAATATTATACTAACTTATATGACTAAAACAGAATTGTCTTGATAACTATTGACATTCTTCCAAATAAGATTAAAATAGAGTTGATATATTTATATCTTATTACTACAAGATGGGATTAAAGTTCGATGAAGGTAAACCTATAAGTGAAATTTCTTTTGATGGAGCTCAAGAGTTTACAAGTTGACTGAAATATATAGCAAGATTGCCAAAAGCGGAAGAACTTTGAGAAATGCGTCCGGTATATGAAAATGTCTGAAAAGATATTAATCGTGCTGCCACTACTCTTTTAGAGAAATACCAACATCTCGGCGAAACATATCGAGCCAAAGTGCCAGTGACTACAAGAAAGGTAACCAATAATGACGTTATAGTTATGTACGACGGATGAGTTCCAAAAGTATGTTCACGTCAAGAATGGGAAGATAAATTTTCTGGCCCTCTATCCAATGATTTCCAAGCATGTAAACCAAAACAAACAATCCGTGCCCTCAGAGTTGATGCAGCTCTTGCGGCAACTTTAAGAAACGATAAATCACTTATAGCAGTCAGAAGGGAAGATAGTCATGTAGTATACTGAAAGGAATGAGATTTACTAACCGAGGAAGGACAATTTTACGAGGAAAAGGATTTTCGTAAATTATATATTTCAGCAGCAGAAATTGCTGAAAACTTTAGCAGTTAGTATGCCTATCCTAGTAGAATATGATAAAAAGAGCTTTACCAATGAAGGTAAAGTTTTTTGTTACTTACTATTACTAATAGTGATGACTCTCTCCTAAGCTTTCTTTCGCGGTCATCATCTCATTGGATATGATAGTACTCAATTCCCTTATCATTTGACCTCCTGCTATTTTATAAAGCTCATCATTATTAGTAATCACTCGCTTTTTCTAGGTATCGGGTTTTTGATAAATAGTGTGTAACATGAGAAAGCAAAATATATAAACTTATAAACTTATCTCAGATAACTCACAATCTTTTTCTCTCTAATTCCTACTACCCTAATGATCCCTGGATAGTCTAATTGTTCTTCTACCTTTTCACCAATAGACTTAAGCAGTCTTTCTGCTCCTAAATCATCAACATTATTTGGATTAACAAAGATCATAATCTCACGCCCAGCCTGCATAATATGAACTTTGTCTACTCCTTCGAATTCTGCAATAAGTTTCTCCATGCCGTTCATTTTCTCCACGAAGAAATTTTTGCTATTAAACCTTGCACCTGGGCGACTAGCTGATATGGCATCGGCCGCAGCTACTATCCATCCTATAGGAGAGATCATGGGTATATCGTGATGATGTCCTTCTGCGGTATTCACAGTTATTTCGTCATATCCATACTTTCTTAGTATTTCTCAGCCAACAACTGTATGACTTTGTCACTGTTCTGCTACTACTTTACCAATGTCGTGGAAGAGCCCTGCTTTTTTTGCCAATACTCCATCTAGACCCATTTCATTAGCTATGATTTCGCACATTTTAGCTACTTCTACACTGTGAATCCAAAGATTTTGCCCATAAGAATATCTGAGATTGAACTGCCCAACGAGCTTGGTAATATCAGCATGTTGAGGAGGTAGACCCAAAATATTCAATGCTTCTTTGCCTTTTTCCAATAATAGATTTTCGAAGTTTGCTACCAATTCGTTATATGTTTTTTCAATATAAACAGGATTTATTCTTCCATCCTTTATCATTCTTCTCAATACTTCTGTAGCAATCCATCTTTTTTCATGATCATAACTAGATAATCTGATTATTAATGGTGTATCGTCTATTATGAGCTCTACGCCAGTTATTTTTTCAAAGAAAACTACGTTTCTTCATTCTCTTCCAATCACTTTACCTTTGATATCTTCTGAAGGTATATCTACTGTTGTAACAGTAAATTCCGATGTATTAGTAGTAGCAATTCTAGGAATAGTTTTAGATAAAAGATTAATCGCTTCCCTTTCTAAATCTTGTTCTAAGAGGTTTTTGTATTTAGTAATAGAATTGACTATGTCATCACTATAGTCTTTCTCGATATTTTGCAAGAGCAGATCTTTTGCTTCTTCTTTACTGAGTCATGCAATTTGTGAAAGCTTTACTGTTTCTTGTTCGATAGTATGTTGTAACTCTAGGGCTTTTGCTTCTATTTTTTCTTTTTCTGCATCTAGTTGTTCGTATTTGCTATCTACTCTTTTTTCCTTTTCTTCAAGCTTGAGTTGCATAGCATCTAGCTTAGCCAAGAGTTTCTCGGATTCTTTTTCTGCAAATTGCTGTACTTCTTTTGCCTTGTGCTCCGCGTTGATAACTATTAGTTCTGCTTGTTTATCAACCGTTTGCATTTTAGTATCCCATTCTTTTGATTTTGTTTCTGCAAGTTTTAATTCATTTGTTGCTTCGCTTAGCTTGAGTTTTGCTTCTCAGAGTATTTTTTCTTTTTCATAATCTATTTGTTGAATTTTACTATTATATTCTTGTTTGGTTTGTTCCGCACGTCTCAATTTCTGTCCTAGAGCCACATATACTCACAAACCTCCAATAGCCACACCAACTATGGCTAAGATAACTGCCATTATATCCATTATGTAAAACAATTTATGATTAAATGATTGTTGTATACATAATAATGTTTTTTGATTTTACAACAAAGAAAAAGAGAGTAAGTGCTTACTCTCTAGTTTTCTAGCTGTAGTTGTTTTCTAAGAAATCTAGTGACATTTTCTTTATTGAATATATTCTCTTTTTTGAGAATAAGGGTTTCATATGTTTTTAAAGCATTGATAATTTGATAACGGAAGGTGATATTGTTGTGCCGAGTATCAAGTGTGCTGGGATATTTACTTTTAATATAAAGTGTTTGTTTCAAGGATCCGAGCATCACAAAGGGATATACTTTGCTATAAGTGGATAAGATTTCATTAGTTGCTGCTTTGTTGCCATTGTTAAACTTCTGGAGCAATTCTATCACCCTATCATTAGAATATTGAGAGGGATTTAAGGTGGTGTTGTCAGAAAATAAAGCCGAGAGGTCGCTTTTCAATCCTAAGTCTAATGGTAATATAACCATGTCATAAGCTTTGCTGGATAGTTTCCCTTCAAATTCAGTAAAATTATTGTAAGGAGAAAAAGTAATGTAGCTATCTATATCTTGTTCAATAAATGATTGTTTCAAGGTATCGACTACTTTGGTGCTGTTCGGTTCATTGAGGTAGATAATATTGAAGTTTGTTTTTTTTGTGACCGCTGGAACTACCTGAGGTTTAACTCAATAGTGCAACTTCATAGTAAGTAGCTTGCTCTTTTTGCCGTCTAAATATCAGTACACCGTGTAGGTATTGATACCCTTTCTGATATTTTTGAATTGTAGGCTTAAATTATAGGAACAAGTTTTTGTCTCTGGATCATAGCTGTCCGGAGTAAATTCAAAGTCGCTGTTTGCTGCGATGGTTATTTTGTCATATTTCGTATCGAACTTGAATTGAATAAGATATTTATCTCTAAATTCATCAAGATAATACTCTTTATATTTGTTTTTTCAGAATATCCATATATTCTTTGGGAGGAAAGGAAAGGTAGATACTACTCCTCCGCTTTTTGATAAACCAGTTCATCATCCAATGGTTTGATTACTGATGATATCTTTCAGAACAATACCGGTTGTTGGAGTAAATGAAAATAGTGTCTTATGATAGAGTAGATTGGGATAGGTAAGAATACTGAATACATTTGCAAAGCCTTTTCTTAGATTTTCTGAAATAGTATTTACGTTGAAAAATACTGTATATAGTGTATTGGTGGGAAGATCGTAGCCGGAGAATCAGGATATTTTTTGCAGAGAGTCATTGGCATCTACGGAGTCAGCCAACATGTAATCCACAATAGAGTTATCAGCTTGGAGATAGCTTGCGGCTTTTGAAGTATCTTTAAATTGTTTTACTTGAAGAATTTGAGGATAGTAATTGTCGCACTGGGTAATATCGAAAACGACATTATCATCGTGGGATTTAACCAAATCTAATACGGCACAACTAATGTAAATAGGCTGTTTACCGAAAGTTTTAAGATAATAGTCTAGTGTCTGATCTGTCAGAATATGTGATGGTAATATGGGACTCAAAAAGAAAAGAATATTGTCTACAGATTGTTTTGGGAAGCTTACTTTGATGGTACTGTCATCGACTTTGCTGATCTCTGTTTTGTTATAGGAATTGAGCTCTTCGATCTTCCAAATATTATCTTTTAGTACTGATTGGTAGGTGAAGAGGACATCTTCACTGGTGAACTTTGTATCATCAATCCAGCGATATTCATTGGGGAAAGTTACAAAGTAGTTTTTAAAGTCCCTGGTTGTTACTTCGCATAAGTCATTTTCATATTGTATCTTGCCTCAGCTGACTACTGTTTTGACACAGCCTTTAAACAATAATCATTGGTAAAATTTATCTGTTTTGGTCGTACTTGTGTAAGGAAGATAACTGATCCCCCCAATAACACCCTCAACAATGGTTCCTCATTTAGTAGGTATCTTTTCTGATACTGCTCCTACGTACTGGTAGCCCAAATGCAATGAGACCAAGACAAAAATTCGTATACAAACCGTGACGATACTATTAGTAAGTTTCATATGCTTATAAAAAATAATCAGATAAGAACTCAACAGATAATTATATTCCATATCATGTCAAGTTTGGCAACCTCATACAAAAAACGTACATAGGTACGTTCTTGTTTTGTTTATCATTTGAATCTGGTTATTATTTATTTTTATTCCAATCTTCTAATACATCATCAATACTTCCTTTGGTGTCAAAATAGCTTTCTGGCGTATCGTCTACCTGTCCTGTCAATATCATATCTACCGATCTAATAGTATCTTCTAGTTTCACGAATATACCGGGTACGCCATTGAATTGAGCCGCAACGTGCAGAGGTTGACCCAAAAATCTTTCTAACTTTCTCGCTCTGTATACTAGCATTTTGTCTTCGTAACTAAGCTCGTCCATACCCAAGATGGCAATAATATCTTGGAGTTCTTTATATCTTTGTAACATTCTTTGAGCTGATTTAGCGATATCGTAATGTCTTTGTCAGACAATATCGGGTGTTAATACTGTTGAAGTACTATCTAAAGGATCGACTGCCGGGTAGATACCTTTTTCAGCGATAGCTCTATTGAGAACTATCGTGCTGTCTAGATGTGCAAATGCAGTAGCAGGAGCAGGATCCGTAAGATCATCTGCAGGCACGTAAATCGCTTGTACTGAGGTAATAGACCCTTTATCAGTGGATGTGATTCTTTCTTGCAGAGCACCCATGTCGGTTGCTAGTGTCGGTTGGTATCCTACTGCCGAGGGTATACGCCCAAGGGATGCCGATACTTCACTACCAGCTTGAGTAAATCTGAATATATTATCTATAAACATTAATACGTCTCTACCCTCTATATCACGGAAGTACTCAGCCATAGTTAAACCGGTATACGCTACTCTCAACCTTGGACCAGGAGTTTCATTCATCTGTCCATATACCATTGCAACTTTGTCTAGTACGCCGGCATCTTTCATCTCATGGTAGAGGTCGTTTCATTCTCTTGTTCTCTCCCCTACTCCACACATCACACTTACTCAGCTATGGAACTTTGCAATATTATTAATAAACTCTTGCATTAATACTGTTTTACCTACTCCCGCTCAACCAAAAAGTCCTACTTTACCTCCTTTCAAGATTGGTGCTAAGAGATCAATGACTTTTATTCCAGTAGTAAGAATTTGTGCTGAAGTGCTTAGATTTACGAATTTTGGTGGCGATCTGTGAATAGATCGATGATCGGTTGGTTTTATATCTTCTCCACCATCGATTCTTTTTCCAAGTACATTAAAAATACAACCTAATACGGCTGCTCCTACAGGTACTTTTATTGGTGCACCAGTTGCAATAACTCCATTACCTCTGCTGAGACCATCAGTGGAGACCATGGCTATTCCTCTCACCACCCCACCTTGGAGTTGCTGTAAGACCTCTATAATAACTTTTTCTCCTATAGAATTTGGTTCTACGATTTCTAATGCTTCGTAGATTGAAGGCACTTCTCATGAAAATATTGCTTCAACTACTACTCCATGAATCTCAGAAATAACACCTTTGTTTCAAGACATTAATACAATTATCAAAATGGTAAATATCCTATAGCCTGATAATAAAT
This sequence comes from uncultured Candidatus Peribacteria bacterium, assembly GCA_964563595.1. Classification (GTDB taxonomy): domain Bacteria; phylum Patescibacteriota; class Gracilibacteria; order Absconditabacterales; family Absconditicoccaceae; genus CALMFT01. The sequence continues at coordinate 14,871 of CAZLWR010000003.1, forward strand.
TTGTCACTCGTATCAAGGTAGAAAAAATATCAAACCCTAAAATCTTGTAGATGTCAATTTTTACCTACACTTTTTGAGGTATTTTTTGACAAAAGAGTCTTTCTGCCGTATATTCATATACAAGATATTTTATAGAATTCGAGATGTATGCTTCATAAGATTGGTAAGTTTTTGCTAGCGTTGATGTTAGCCAGTAATGCATTGCTCAGCTGGCAGCTAGAATTTGATTTTTGAGGAAAAGAAATACAGCTTTTGCCAAAGGTATCTATGGAAGTTTTTGCTGATGGTGATGTTTGAAAATGAGATACGGGTGCTGGAACAGGTACCTGTAGAATAGCAAGTGGACTTATAACTCACCAATATACTGATAAGGTAGGTGGAAGAGGCGTGGCGTGTTGTTCGGTTGCACAAGATTGTCAGGATATGCTTAGTGGTGACGTGATATTAGAAGAAGGTAAGTCACGAAGTTGTACTCCTTGATATGCGTGTGAAAATAGTATCAGCAGTGATCCCTATATAGTTGTTTCAAAAAATGGTCCCTCTTCGATAATTTCGGGTGCGATTTTTTCATATGTTATTGTTATTTCGAATGTCGGTTCGGGATTAGCAAGCGACCTTAATTTTAGTGATACATTTCCAGTTGGTTTTATATATGCAACTTGAAGTACGGGGACCCATAGTGCTTCAGGAAATACATTAAGCTACTGACCGTTTAGTCTTTCTGGGCATACAGATCTTACTATTATGGTTACTGGATCGCTTACCATTGGAGGACAAAGTATCAATACGGGTGTTGTTATAGGATCATGATCCATAACCTGAAGTAGTTGTTGAACATTTGAATGAAAACCAGCATGTTTTAGTAATGCCGTACTTACAGAAGTCCTTTATGCCAGTATAGGGTTTACAAAAACTGCTAGTAAGTCATGAGTAGAATTGGGCGAAACTGTGTCATATGTGCTAACTGTAGTTAACACAGGTGGTGCTACCTGAAATAATATTGTAGTTGGAGATCCTATTGTAACTGGATGTTTTACCCCCGTAAGTAGCAGTGCGAATATAGGAACATATACTGGAGACCAATGGAGTATTACAGAGCTTTGACCCAATACTACGGGTATATTAGTTATAAGCTGATACATTATCGCTACTGGATCATGTATAAATACTGCCCTGCTATCATGAAGTGCAGTACCTCAACAGGCAATCATCAATGCATATTCTTCGTGATTGAGCATTAGTAAAACCGTCAGCACCTGAACTGCAAAAGTATATACTCCAATTACATATGTTATTACCGTTACCAATGCTTCTCAGTTTCCCGCAACAAATGTTTGAATTCAAGATATTTTACCTTCGAATTTTATTGTTACCTCTAGCGGAAGTACCACGTGATGATACGGATCAAGTATCTGGTTGATACCTAGTATCGCATGAAGTACCTGAGTGGCTGTACTGACAATAACAGGTTATTTTACATCTACCGGCACCAACATTTCTAATTCTGGAAGAATCATTAGTGGAGCAAAAGTAGCACCTAATGTAAATGTTACTGCTTGACTATGTCAGTGATCTTGTGATAGTAATGTGGTGCTGATATCGATTTCTGATTATAGAAGAGCCTTGTATTTAACCAAGTCCGCCAGCGGGAATCATGAAGTATGATCAATAGTTTGATTTACTATTACGGTGACTAATACTTGAGATACGCAGCTCACAGGGATAGAACTTAGCGATCCCCTGCCTTCGTGATTTTCTGGTTTAGCTTCAAATTTTGATGCTGGTCCTTTTACCCTTGGGACGGGACTAAGTACGACATTTACGATTACATGAATATGGTTAGCCACAGGAAGTTGGACCAATACTGTTTCAGTGACAGGGGTAAGATTAAATGATAGCTGCCTTACGGGAAATGGTGCAAACTGCTCTGCCTCTGTATGAGGAATTGTCTACAACTCGTGACTTAGCGTCAGTAAAGTAGGCTCACCAAGCTCCTGATATATGAATGAAACAATATTCACCTATACGCTCACTATTAGTAATCACTCTCAATTCACCTATACAAACATTGGTCTAGTGGATATTGTTCCTTCTGGATTTATTCCTGCGGGGGCAACCTGAGCACTCATTGCAAGTCTTGCAAGTTGATCTACTGCGGTAGTTACGATAACAGGAACATTTGCTACTGGTAGTACTTGATGAATGACAATGGTGAATACTGGTCAAATAGTAAGTGGCACAAAAATATGATGAAATAGTATTTCCCTGCCTGGTACAAATTTATATTGTGATGCCTTATCGGGTTGTATAACAAGTGCTGATACTATCGTATACAAAAAAGTTGCCAGCCTTAATATTACTAAAACAGCGAATAAAACCAATGTCGAATTAGGAGAATTCGTTAGTTATACTGTCACTGTGAGCAATACGGGAAATGGTAGCGGTGAAGATATCGTCATTACAGATACTTTACCAAATTCTTTTGTGTTAACTGGTACTCCCAGTACTACTTTGGGAAGCATTGAGGCAATCTGAAATACTATTACTCGAAGTGGATCTAATTTTGATTTGTGATCCTGACAATCTGCGAGTATGACATTGACAGGATATTTTGTTGGTAGTACTGGTGTCGCAACAAATACTGCTACCATATCGGGTTGAGCTTCGGCTGCCAGAAATGTTAATGTTTATAGCTCGTGATTGGTAATTACTAAAACATCTACTCCCAATACCGGATTTATAGGAGAATACATACTGTATACAGTCAGTGTTAGTAATACTTCTCAATTCGCTATTTCTGGTGTACGCGTACAAGATACCCTACCGTCAAACTTTGTGTGATGATTAGTGAGTATATCTCAGTGAACATATACGTACGCAACAAATACTTGGAATATTGGTTCTGTGAATGGATGATGATGACCTCTCACGATGGTTTTTTCAGGTTATTTCACATGAGCATGAGTCAAAACCAATACAGCACAGTTTACTAGTTGATACAAAATTACATCGTGAGGGAATATAGCAACTGGTTATTGTACGACTTGTGTCGCCTCTGTTACTACGACCATAACCTGAATATGTAGTGTAAACCTTACTTATAATAATACTCCAAAACTGGTAGTGTATGCGTTTCCTGTTAATACTAGTGTGAGTTCCGGAACTACTGGAGTATTCAAGGTATTTGTAGTTAATGTTGGTACGATAAGCCATCCATGAGGCACTCTTAATCATTTTGGAACTAATGGTTTTACTGCCAGTAGCAGTTTATCTGCCTTAAATCCTTGATCAGTTCAGGCTTTCACTGTAAGTATACCGAATATAACCTGATCAACGACCTACTCTTTTGATATCAACTGAACAGCATATGCACTAGATAGCTCGCCAACAGTGGACCCCACTATTACTGTATGATCACCTACTGCACTTGCTGGCCAATATGTTTTTAAAAATGGCTCTTTTACTAATAATGCTACTATATCTCTTGGTACAGAAATCGCTTATCAACTTTTTGCTTATAATGCATGACCAACTGCAATTGATGTGTACGGGCTAGATACTTTACCCTCATTATTTGAACTTACTTCGCAAGACGGATCGTACGATGTTCAAAATGGATATCGATCTATAGGGACAATTGCATCTGGTTCTTATGCTGCATTGCACTTAGAATGATACTACTTAACTTGAGGTACGGCTTCAAACATGGTAAAGCTATATGATACTAGTGATAATTTGTTGGCAAGTGATACATATAATGCGTCGCTTGGCGGCGGTACCAGTTGTAGCAGTGATGGAGGTGGCTGATGAGGTTGAGGTGGAGGTTGATCTGGTGCTACCACTACGGACTTATATATCCAAAAGACCTGATCATTGACGTTTTTCACTACCAATAATGCGGCCTTGGTGTATTCGCTCTACTTTGGAAATAGCGGGTTTTTACTTAATAATAACATAACGATTACTGATTATTTGGCTACTGGTTTCACTTTAACTGGTGCCTTACTCAATGGACAATCATTTGTCTATAGCTATAACACTGCAACAAACATATTTCAAGTGAGTGGACGATCCCTTGGTCAGCAGCAAACCTGACTTATTAACCTATATGGTTATTTCTCTGGTGATTTCACTAGTGGTCAAGCTCTGGTTAACACGGCAACTATTTATTATTATTCTGGATGAAGTACGGGAACAGAGATTAGCTATGGTAATAACACCTGAGTTCATACCACCACTTACCTCAATAGCTGATGAGCACTATCTGGTTGGGCAACGGGTATTTCCATTAGTAAATCGGTAAATCCTAGCACTTGAATTACGGGACAAATATTCACCTATACTATCACCGTATTCAATGGTGATATTTACACTGTTACCAATATTCTTGTACAAGAACAAATAAATAATCTGATCAGCAATGGTTTTACCGGGCTTATATTTGCTGCAAGTACGGGTACTATCAATACGTGAAACGGGCTGTGGACAATTCCTTTATTAAACCCCAATGACACTGCCACCCTAACTCTATCTTGATACTTCACTACCACTGGTACCAAAGTGAATATTGCAACAATCAGTGGATGTCTAGCAGCCAATGGCTGTACTGGTGTAGCAACAGGGACTGTCTACAATACAGGAGTCAGTATCTCAAAGACAGTAAATATGTCCACTTGATGCGTAGGTGGCAATATTACTTATACCCTTACTGTGCTCAATAAGTGAATCAGTGCTATGTCTTGAGTAAATGTGGTGGATCAACTACCAAATGGATTTATTGTAGTATCTAGCACTAGTACATGAGCTAATGTTACTACTCTCTCTACTGGTAACTGGAGCATTCCTACTTTAACAGGCTCAGCAACAGTAGTATTTACTATCACTTGATACTTTACGACCACTGGTGTTCAGGTGAATACTGGTATTATATCCGGTTGTAATAGTGTAGATTGTAGCAGTGCAACTGGTATAACTATCACCAATGATCAAGTCCAGTGTCCGTTGACCTGAGTCAGTATCTCAAAAAGCATTTCTTCAGCCATAGTTACTATCGCCCAAGTTGT
>CAZLWR010000003.1:20033-62592 GCA_964563595.1 uncultured Candidatus Peribacteria bacterium
ATCAGTGGATGTCTAGCAGCCAATGGCTGTACTGGTGTAGCAACAGGGACTGTCTCTGCAGAAAATCTCTTCACTGGTACTTGTGCCGTGTCATGAACGTATGCTAGTGGCAGCTTGCCGAACACTTGATCTCTATGTGCCATTGGAAGTCTTTCTGGCTTAGTGCAATGATCCACATGACGAACATGGATCTGTTTGTGATCTTGATGAGGAAATGCATCTTGTGATTTAAATATCAGTACTTGAACTAATGCTCTTTTGCAGATTGTAAAAACTGTTAACAGAACTACGGCAAGTATTGGTGACGTGGTTATTCGGACTATTTTATATCAAAACAATAGTACTGGTGTTTTATATAATACCACTATTATGGATATTATACCGTCTATATTTACTGTCACTACGATTCAAAGTATTCTGGGTATAAACACAGGTTACACTACCGGCTTAGATGGCTATATATTTACCATAGGAGCATTATCTTGAAATACTAGTGGCACTATTGTACTTAGTTCGATCGTGAATACTGGTGCGGCTACTGGGGTCACCTACATTAACACGGCTTCATGAACAGCCAGTGGTGTAACTACGGTATATAGTACTGCCTTTGTTGCTATTCATGAGCCCTATGTGTTTACTCTTCCGTCTTGATGACCATATATCCCGGTGCCATTGCCAGAATCTCCAATCAAAACGCCTCCCCCAGTGACTTTTGCACCGCAGGTGAGCATTGTTTACAAAACAAGAATGCTGAGAGTGATACAGGAATATATGCCTTTTTACACCCAGCCTATAGAAGCTATTACCAATAATATTAAGAAAATTCCAGATACGGGAGCATGAACGTGGTTGTCTATTGTTTTATCATATATAAGAAGATTATTTGATCTATAAGATAATACTATAGTTTCATTATAGCTTTTTGACTTTCATTCTTACTACCTTGAGAACATCATTGCCAAAACTAAGAAGTTCAAAACTCACAATCTGTCTATGTTTCATATTTACTAGTTTATAATCTTTGAAGTAATCGCCATCGATTGACGTAAATTGTAGTCGCTCTGGTAGCCGAATTATGAGTTGGTTATGTCGATTATAACTTAGTCATAAGATATGCGTTTCTCTTTGAGTAAGTTCTATATCATACTCTTTAGTTAGGCCATATACTTGATCTATATAGCTTTGTGGTACACTGAGTGTGTAAAAAAAGTAAAGTTCATAGTCCCCTGCGGGAATACTTTTCTCATTTAAAGACATAACGCCATTAGTACTTTCTTCTATAATTTGTCCATTGTTGGATTGCAGAGTAATTTTTTTGGTTACAAATTTATCAATTTTATTGAAGCTCTTATTGATTTGCCAAGCATATAAGGTATCAGGATCTTGAATCGTACGTAAACCTTTGTCTGCCAAAAACTGCTTAAACTCCTCGTTTGCATTTGGCAAATATACTTGAATATATCATCCTCTCAGGATATAGGGTAAATTTTTTACTATTTGCTCTATAAGCTGAGACTTATTGCTCTCGATATAAGACCCTATATCAGTTAGATATTGTTCCTTTTTATTAGGTAATGACTGTCATCTGATGATATCTATGGAGGCATTTACAAATTGCCACTCTATGAGCTTTTGTTTTAGTTCGGGTATAAGTTGTTCGAAAAGCTCTGACTTAACCATGATAATTCCATCGAGATTCTGTCCAAGAAACAATTTTTCGTACAATAATTTAATGTTGCCTGCATCAATATCAGTAAATCCGTACACATTTGGTGAGATGAAGTTGATACTTTGTTGCCCTAATACTGTTTGATAGTTTGGATCTAGAATTACATTTACACCACTATTTTGATGGTAAGCGTAATAGGAGTCAAATACTTTATAGGTTATTAGTTTTCCTCTATAGAGTTGAATAATGGCATAAGAACCGAAAAAACCACCATTAGGCCTGCTTTCCGCTGTATTCATCAAAGCTATGAGATAAGTTTTTGTTCTATCTTCTCATAATAATGACATAACCTGATCTTCATGTGCTATGAGTTGTTTTCATAGCTCGTACAGAGATTGGTATTTTTCGGGGATGTATTTTTCAAGATTAGACTTAGATTTTATGATAGTACTGATAGTGTGTATCTGTGCTTCGTGATCCAATAGAGATCATCCCGAAGCGATGGTTTGATATAATATACTTCCTGCTCTAATGAGATCTGCCGCATCCTTGTTGACACCCCAAGCAACTTTTTCCGCAAGGTCTGCCTTTGTTCATACCGATGCGACCCTTAAACCGTAAATTTTCACGATACCAACGAATACCAAAAAACACAATCCTAATAATATAAACATTATAACTGCAAGTCCTTGAGGCTGTGCATTATTATTTTTACGAAATCAGAACATTACTATTGACAAATTACAATATATATGTTATAATATTGATGTGTGGAGTGATCAGCTCCTAACGTTACGTAGTCCCGCTTGAAAACGGGATTTCTTTTTATTGTTTTTTTACTTTTTAATAGCAGTGTTATTCTTAATAGCAATAAGCCTTTTATCATCTAAATTTCAAGTAAATGCTCTTGCAAATATTGTATTTATTGAAATATGTTCCTTTTGGGGTCTCATTGGAATTAACAGGATTATAAGTGAATATTTCTTTAAGGGTTGCATTTTTAAAATAAAATAGTATACTATACACTGTATAGTGTATACAGTTTATATGTTATAATCTGAATTATGGCAAAATCATCTTCTCTGCAACCCATTATAGATTTCCTCAAATCCCACTGACCCAGTAAGCCTGGTACTATTATAGAATCTTTGGCTATGAATAAGGCACTCATTCATAGATATTTAAAAGAGTTAGTAGCAACTGGCGTGCTTACTAAAATCGGTACCCCTCCACTGGTAGTCTATTCACTTAATATGAGCAATCTTATTGCATGAACAGCTATCAGAGACGAAAAGATAGTGTCTTATCTAGATGAGCAGTACTTAAGTTATAGTGCCGATGGACAGATACTCCAGTGAGCTAGTGGTTTTGTGAGTCGATGTCAAAGTAGAAACTTGGATCCAAACATACAAGCTAACCAATGGTTAGCATACTATAAAAGTATAGAGAAACTGAGAGATAAGCATTGATTGCTTGATGGATATGGTAAGTTTCAAAAAACCCTAGGTAGGTTATATTTGAAACATATAAAATATTGTGATACATATCAAATGGGTCAGTTTGGAAAATCAAAACTATGAAATCTTACTTTTTATGCTAAACAATCTCAAAATAAAGAATTGATTAGACAGGTTGTGGCTCTAGTAAGCGACCGTATATTATCTTACATCAAGCAACAAGACTATCAGGCAGTGTGTTTTGCTCCCCCTTCCATAAAGAGAGAAGTTCAGTTTATGAAGGAATTAGAAAAGTGACTTTCTATACCTCTTCCTCATATAAAACTATCCAAAGTATATCCAAACAATATTATTATTTCTCAGAAAAGTATTAAAGGAACTGAGCAGAGGGTATTGAATGCCACCAATACTATTTTCTTGATTGAGAAGCATTCAGCCTATCAAAAGGTGTTGATTATTGATGATTTTGTCGGATCAGGAGCAACTTTAAATGAATCCGCACGCAAACTATTGGTCTGAGGAGCTGCTAACTCTGTGGATGCACTTGCACTGCTAGGTAATATAGAAATGTGATATGAAGTTATAAATGAAGTATAGTGGTATCCTTACTACTTGTATCATCGGGTTATTTTGTTATTAAACAACTACTTTTTATAGTTCTTTTTTCTTGTTTTGTCTTGAAATAACCATCTTACTATTATAACAGATATCGATTTTAATGATACGTTAATCCTATCTGATGATGAGTCAGCTTATCATTCGTTTTTAGTGTTTTCACAAAGTAAACCCACAAGTTGTATTTTTTCTGTAGACTTGGCTGGAAAGAGATCCCATGCTACGATTCATATCGTGACCTTTATCACAAATAACCAGAAGGTCATTATAGATGGTAAAATTCATATAGGACCAGATTGAGAAGAGGCCTCAGGAAGACTGCTGGAAGAGGTAATTATATTAGGCGATTATTCACATGCTCTTACTAAACCGGTCTTGGATATAAACCATAATAATGTGAGTGCCAGCCATGGTGCTAGAGTTCACAGAATAGACAAGCGTCAGTTGTTTTATCTGAATTCCAAATGATTGTCAGAGTCACAGGCAAAAGGAATTATCATAGAAGGCATGATAGAGGATTTGTTTGAAGGGAGTCCTATGGTGCAACTTATAGGGCATGAAGATTCTAGTCTAGTTAAAGATGTTGATAAACTGAAATTATTTGTGATGCAAAAAGTATTTTCTCATGAGTAGTTTTAAGTAAGATAAATACTAGTTCGTCAATAAAAACAGCAACATATATAAGTATATCAATATAAATTCAGATTATATAATGATCTTTTCATACTCATACCAACACCAAAGGTCTTATTGTGTTTGATAGTACTCACTATATAAGTATAGTGTTTTATAGTTTCTTTGCACCACAATAAGGTGTTTATTTCATAAATTTCTGCCATGGCCGAGAAAAATCTTGTCAGATTATCATTATTTTTGGTTTTGATAGCATTTATCTTTATCTATATGATTTTTGCTGATAAAAATCCTGAATTACGAAGTAGACAGCAAGCGGTTCTTGTATCTGATGAAAATGGAGAAGAAATAATCACTGTCCCTGCCGATACCAATATAGCAAATATTGATAACCCAAACTATACAGAACAAGATCTCTTGGCAAAACTCAAAGGTGCAACCAATCAATGAAAGTCATTATTGATTTTATCGGGAACAAAGCTTGTTTATAATGAACTTGAATCTCTTACAAAATTAGGTTTGAAACCAAAGTACATCCTACAAGGAGAAGAAGGCATCTATTTTGTCAATCTGGGAAAGGGGGAGATAGAGTTGAGTTTTAGGGTTAGTAAATTTTGAGGGGCCATTAAGACGATTACCGATCTAAATGAGATCAAAAAGAATTGATTCGCTCTGACTATCATAAACTATATTAATCTGCCTATCCGAAAGGATAAGTTAGTGATTTTTGCTACGAAACTCAATACCGATAATCGACTCGTAGAATCTACTAGCAAAGCATATTACAATAAAAAAACCTATATCTCTCAAACTTTGAACAGTGCTTATTAAGAAATAATCTGTATGAGAATTATTTATGCTGATAACAATTATTTCACAATCTACGACTGTGAAGCAAAGCTACTTCAGACTGTTTATGACAGTTTGGATCAAATTTTGTTGCAACTTCAAGCTCATGACTACCTCCTTCTTCCAGAAGACCATTTTGTATTCACCAGTAAGACTTATTTGTTTTACGCTAATCAAACTTTTACCTTAAGTAATTTCAAATCACTTTTGCAAGAATATGTCATACAGCAAAAGAAACAATTGCCTTATATTAGTCAGCTTCTGTATCATGATACTCATAGTATTGTAATTGATGGTAGTCAGGCAGATTTTCTACTGGGTCGCAAATGACAAATACGTTTTCAACTAGATTGTACTTTTTGAAGTAATAATAGTGAAGTCGACTTTTTGCATACTGTCCAAAAAAAAGTCACGTTATTGCCATGCTCCTATGGTGCTTTAAAGCATTGCAATACTTTGCTTGCAGATGGTGATTATAGTATCCTTTATATCAATAATACGGAATCTAAGTTAATACTAGTGAAAAACCAGTTTTATCAGAATATTCAACTTATTAATTTTTGAAAAGATACCTTGAAACTGATGTACCAAGAGCATAATTTGTTAAAGTATTATCGAGATCCCAATAGTACTACCCCAGTGAGCGAATCAATTGTTAAAGACATCACTTCGTTTTTTGCAGAGAAGATTATTGACTGGTTAAGTTGAATAATACCAGGGCAAAGCAATTTGATTATTATATCTGATATTACTAAAAATACTTATTTTATGGAATCTCTGAAAATGCTGTATAGTAAGTTTATTAACGGTTATATATTGCCAATGTCCTTACCGAGCTCTGAAGCTGGACTTCCGGTAGACATCGCAACGACTCTTGAGCATATTCATAAAAAAACAATTGCAAGATAAACTATTGTGAGTATAATAGACACTATATATATAAAATCTTTTATTTTATCTTATAAATATCTCTCGTATGGTTAAGAAACAAACTCCAGAAACTAATCCTCATGAAGATTCCTTCGTTGATCAACTTCATGAAACTTCAGACAAAGCTGAAGATAGTATGCAAAAAACTGCTGAACAAGTTGAAGCTAAAATGGATGAGTATGCTGCTAAGTTAACAAAAAAAGTAGGAGCAAAGGTGAATTCGGACGTAAAACAAAAAGCTAGAAAAGTAGCTGACAAAGTAGAATCGGTTGCTAGTAAAGTAGAAGAAGTTGTTAATGAGATTGGTGGTTTCATACCCAATCCCAATAAAACACAGAGTCATTCTTGAATTAATCTAGAGGCAAAGTGCCATCAAGAAGTGAGTCGTCTTTTTATTTTTAGATTTTTATGGCTCATTATCCAGTGACCGATCATATATATATGGTCTATTTGGATTGCCATTATTATGATTCTACAATTACTTCATATGCTTATTCTTGGTAAGAGAAATCCTGTTTTGCGAAGTAAAATATACAGATTTATGACTCATACTACCAAGCGGAATAGTTATATGACTGGTTTTGTAGACGAACAACCCAAGATTATTGAAGATCTTCCAAAATCAAAGTAAATAATAAACTGACCTATTTCTAGGAGATAGGTTTTTTGTTACAAAAAATCACTTTTGAGAACCAAAAGCGTTTTCCTTGCAGGATAATCCTGCGGGTAATAATCATTGTTCTTATCATTGTACTCTGAACACTGGGGCTGACAAGTCCATTATATGTCAGCCCCTTTCGCACAAAACTTGTAATTTAGTGTTCAGGTATCAAGTAGTACAGGACGCCAAGGCTGCCTCCGTATCCTTGCTTATGGATAATAGTGGCTGTTGGTAATGCAAATACTTCTCCCGTAAACACAAATCGTGAACTTAAAACGAACTCTAAGCCAGTCCCATACAAAGGCAACTTTCTGTCCCCCAGTTCTATTCCCACAAATCCGATTACTTTGGTGTTTGCAATGAGACCCAGTAGAAAGTTTTTAGCTTCGAACTCTTCAATCTTATCTTTTTTGAAGAGGGATAGTTTGAGCCCGAGATGACTAATAGCTGCGAAGCTTACTGGTTCTGTGCCTCGTACTTCTGCCCATTTGTCAAAATTACGTACTCGTGCTCCTGTGATCTCGAAGAATGCATGAGACCGTGGAGAAAGCTCGTACTCAATTCCTGTGCCAAGGGCCTGGAAATTTGTATTCCAAGCACTGCTTGTCCTACCGATATTCATTACCAGATAGGGACGCACTTGGGCATTTGACTGTGCATGCACCAGACAGAAAATAATAATAAAGTATGCGTGTCGCATAGTTGACTAGATTTTGGTTAGGTGATCGATAATAAGAACGACTTTAGCAATAATATAGCCTATATATCGTAAGCTAAAGCATATAATTACTATTTAACTTATCTTTTGCATCAACTAAAAACCCTCATAGGAGGGTTTTTCACTTGTCATATGTTTCAGATTATTTTTCTTCTTTTTTGATACTCTTGAGCAACATTCGTCTTATCAAAGGCACGCTGATAACCAATAATATAATGATATTGAGAGTCATAGTCAGTCCAAATCATTGGAATAGATCAGACCCAAGGAACAATAACAAGATACCTATAGCTATGGTAGACATTTGTCCTCCAAAAATAGCGGGCCAAGATCTTTCATATGCTACATAGATAGCCTCTTCCTCTTGTTTACCTTTTGTTAATTCCTCTTGGAGTCTTTCATAGATCAATATAGCAGCATCTACGCCCATTCCGATATTTAATATAATGGCTGCCATACCTGAAAGGCTCAAGGCGTATCCCATTAATTTCAGTAGGGCTATAAGTACAATGATAAATGAAAGTACACCAATAAGGGCGATGGTTGCTTTTCTTGTGTCATATCTCCAGACCATCAAGAAGAATATGGCAATCAGGGAGACAATAGTTGCCCACAAGGCACCTTTCCAGGCATTATCACCAAGAGTGGCACTTACTTTTGATTCATTTACTTGAATAAGTTTCGCAGGTAGTGCTCCCTCATTAAGATCATCGGCAAGTTGCTTGGCAGATGCCAAATCAAAATCACCGTTGATGATGGCTGTTCCACCACAAATTTTACTTTGAATTGCAGGTGCAGTGACTAGTTTACCTCCTACGAAAATACCCATTTGTTTCTGAATATTATTTTCTGTAATTTTACAAAAGATATCTTTTCCAGTCTCATCCAAATCAATTTGAACTGATGGCCTACCTACTTGGTCTCTTGTGACACTTGCGAATTTGAAATAGGCACCATTTAAGATTCTGTTCTGTGGATCTTTAGCGGGTATCCAATTATTGGAATCCTTCACGAACACTATTTCCAGATTATAGGCATCGTTATTCAGTAAGTCATTCACAAAGGACTCCCCTTCTGTGTATGTTTTAACATTTCCAAGTGTAAGTACTCTATGTAATTGCTTAGATGCATCTTTTACGGCGTATACTTTTACGATCACTGATTGATCCCCAGGGAGATTTACTACTTTGACAACATTTGGTTGTAGACCAGTAAGATTTGCCAAGAACGTCAATTCCGTGCTACTTGCTCGTTTTTTATCTACATACTTCACGAATCCTTTGCTCTGTAAGTCGCTATCTCGTTGCAGATTATCAAGTCACGTTGTTGCTCATGTGCTTCATAAGCCATAGACATCTAATTCATAAGCAACTTTCCCAGAGAAAGGCTCCCCCAGATCAAATATCAACTTTTTACCCGCTTCGTTATAAAATGTATTACTTACTATTTGTTTACCAGTAAGACTTTGTTTTTCGAAAGAGAAAGAATCATTAGTAGTGAATCATTTTGTAAGGGCCTTATCGGTCAATTCTTGATCAGATAACGCAGCTTGAGCACCCACAGTTTTACCATTACTTTTGACGATAAAATATCAGTAAGTATCCACTCATGTTGACCCTTGAGCAGCCTGTAACAATCCTTCAATCAAGTCATCTAATATTTGACCAGAGGCAAGTGCCGCTATACGTTCAGTTTGAGACGCGAGTGCAGGTGGTAAGTTTTGCTTGGTCGCTCCAGTGGCACTAAAGTAATAAATATCATTACTCCCTTGTTCACCTAGGGATGCAATATCTCCTGGAGCGGTTTTGATTTGAGAGAGTAATTTTATAGCAAGCTCTTTTCTAGCAGCAAGATTGGCATTACCGGTGATGCTATTGGGTAGAGCAAATTCTAGTTCCACTGTTTTACCAATGATCGCCCTAGCTTTGTCTAAATCGTCCAGGCCACCAATTCTTACAACTACATAATCATCCTGACCTGCCTTTTGTAGTTTGATTTCGGCATCTCCTACTCCCAACGCATTTACTCTCTTGCGTATATTACTCTCAATAATTTGTTTAGCTTTTTGGGTTACGGTAGCATATTCGTTTGGGTTGGTATATATTTCTTTATATTTCGCAAAATCTATCTTGTAGATAAACTCTACTCCTCAAGCAATATCGATACCTTTTGTAAACTTTCCGATAAATAGTACTATCAAAATACCTACTACAACCGTTACCCATCTCCAATTTCGTTTCATGAACACTCAACATTAGCAATAATAAATATATTTGATAAACAGACTATGTAATGAAAACAGACTATTTTGCAAATACTGATTCATTAATATCGGCTTTTAAAAATCAACTCACTACTCTTTATAGTATTACTATTGACAGAGATAATATAGTATTTTAAGTATGTGTCATTTTAATAGGACCCCGATCCGCTTATTCAAATACTTCTATTACCAATCAAAAGCACCATATCAATTCATGTCAGTGATTTACCACTATACACTAGAGGGAGCTGACTAGCAGGCAATATTTGTATATCGCCAATATCTAAAATCTCTTCTAGTAATGCCACATACTCCACAAAGCTTTTTTCTTTCATTCCGGTATGGAGTATAATCGCGTTGGTATCGAGTTTGATATTATTGTTACCAACATAATTGACTTTGAGATTATTCCTAACAAGCTCCACTCAAAGTTGTGACGCAAAGCCTCATATCGGTTTTGTTATACGATCAGTGTCGATACTGTTGTAAATACCAAGGTTAATATTTTTATAATCACCATAGGGGTGATAAATAATACGATTCACGAATTGAAATAATTGAACATAGTTGGATACATGTTGTGGCGTGGCACCTCTGGGTAATAATACCGCTGCCCCACCAAATGCTTCTCTTCCAGGTGAATATAGGACGCAACCAGGCTTCATTTGATTAAGGTTTTCTGGGCAATCAGACTGGAACACGACATTGTTCATAGAGCGTATTTTGCTTATATAAGGCAAATATTTCAGAATATCTGTAATATCTGCATTGGTCAACACAGTATCCTTAAAATTGTCATAAAGCGTTCTTACCTTTGATAAAGACTGAAAAGAAAGAAGTTTATCGATCAAGGAATGTATGATAATCTGCTGCCTTTTACTACGATCGAAATCAGAAGTACTATGTCTGGATCTTGCGTAGTTGAGTGCGGTATTCCCATCCATCATTTGAGTGCCAGAATCAATACTTAAAACCCCATAATTAAAATCATCTATGGGGAATGTGGGGTCGTACAATGCCTCTGGAACATTTACCTTTAAACCACCCAATGTATCAATTACTTTTTCAAATCCCTGAAAATCAATTAATCCATAATAATGAATATCCTGTCCTATCAGATTGCCCACTCTCTCTGAGAGCTTTTCTAGGGCCCCCGATAAAGATGAGTCTTTTTTTGCAAGATGGTAGTCTAAGATACTATTAATTCTTCCGTAGTAAGATCAATCTATTTGCACATAGAGGTCTCTTGGAAGAGAGATTAAATTAAGTTGTTTAGTGGTCGGGTTATAGGAAACTACTATCATGGTATCGGTATTGTATGCTCCACGATGCCCTGCTCCTCCAACTCATACAATAAGACCATTCACTATGGAAGTTAGCTGCTCGTCTTTTTTCTCTAATGTGGTTTTGGTGGAATCACGTAACTTGTTCATTCACCGGGAAGGAGCATGTTCTTCAAAAAATGTATAGGCCTGTATCCCTCATAAAACCAATCCCATTCACAAACAAAACATACCTATAACTTGAAAAATATTTCTAGCTATAGTTTTCCCAGTGGCTGTTCCTTCACTATGCTCTATAATTTTCTTAGATTCAAATGTCATCATATCAAATAGTACACTAAAAAAGAAATTATTATCTATACATAATGTTTTTGCTCATGATTTCAAAAAAACTCTCCTTGCAAGGAGAGCGAAAATATAATTCTATTTTCAGTAGAGCTAATTACTGCCATTATTTGGTATAGTTGTAGTACATTGTACATAGACTGCTTCTGGATGAGACATCAAACTACCTTGTAAAGTTCCATTAGTACAAGTGGCCGTATATCTTACGCATTGATCAGTGCCATCGGCAACTTGCCCTACCACCTGTGGTTCCTTATATCTGGCGATAATCTGTCCGTGTTTTACATTGGCACCATTGTAGGTACAGTCTTTGGGGGCCTCTTGAGTACAAGATCTGAAAATAAAAGACCCCGCTAGCTTACCGTCACCACAGACTCTTGTTTCAGGAATACAATTAGTTCCATAAGGCACGATTTCTGATTGAAATGCTTGTACATTCTGACCATGAGATATAATACTGCCCCAAGGAGTGGTACAACTAGAAGCGCTTGTTTGTGCACAGCTAGCATATTGAAAGCTACCTCCCAATGTGCCATCTTGACAAATTCTTGTTTCGGAAATACATTCTCCTCCGTAGCCCACATTAGTGCTTTTGAATGCAAGTACATTTGCACCGTGCTCTACTTTGGCACCCCAAGGGGTGGTACAAGCTTTTGCTGAACCTTTCGCACATGATTTCCGAAGTTTTACACCGTTTCCAATGGGCTGTATACTTCCATATTCGCATTTAAGGGCGACTTTATTCATTTTGCCATTCACTACTCCATCACAACTCTCTAGTAAACTTACTGTGTTATCATAGTAACCTACTCATTCCCAGCCATGATCCAATGCTCTCGTATCACCAACGTAGGGATTTGGGCATTTATTTGTGCTTTCTACGGGTTTGGGTTTGTTACAGGTTGTATACATAAAACTTATATCTCCATCCAATGTTCCATTATAGCAAGATCTTGTTTGCTCTTCACATTCGTATTGCCCATTGACAGTAGCACCTTTTTTGTAAAGTAATTTTTGAGATCCATGAGCAATAGTCACATCTGTTTCCGTTATTTTACAACTTTCTGGGCCTTGTATAGTACAAGTGTCATATGGATAAGGATCTACAAATTCCAGGTCTCCATCAACACAAGTATTTACTCTCGAGATACATTCTTCGTCAAACTTCACTACCTTTTCTTTGAACGATAATATTTTCTCTCCATGAAGTATTCTTTCTCCCCACGGTAGAGTACACTCAGCTTTGGAAGAGTCTACTATCAATTTTCCTTGTGCCGCATCAGTAAGTTGAGCTTCTCAGGTGAAAATCTTGCCGGTATTTTCCTTCGTAAACTGTGGAGAAAATGCTCATTTGAAGTCACAAGTCGCCATAGTATAAGTAGGAAACTTACTAATCCATTTGCCATCCGCGTTACAATACTCTTGTATGCTCTTACATTCCGCATCTGCAACAACTGCCGACTCTAAGAATCTAATTCTTGTGCTACCAACGACATATTCCAGTCCATTATCACCTTCACAGGTTTTTGTTTCTTGATTTGTTCTGTCTATTGTATAGCACGTAAAGAACGCATATTGATCTTCATCTACAGTACCTGTGCTCGTGCTATCGGCAACTACAAATTTTCCGTCCGTACATTTTTTTTCTAAACTTTCGCACTTCGGACGAGTATTTGTCTCAGTTTTTTCTGCGTTTCTATAAAATGTTTTTTTTGTTCCGTTATCATATGCTTCCCCATCTGGTCAGATACATTGAGCCTCTAAATTCAAAGATGGAATACAAGTAACTTCTTTGGTAATTGGATCAACGTGAGGACGCAATGTCCCTTCACAAAGTTTAACTTGTATACCGTTTACAAGAATACTTTCGCCAGTATAAATATCGCCACTTCCTGTTATTGCACTGTTATTTTTAAACCATCCCTCAAATAATCAGGGGGCTTTGATATCAACAATACCTGCATAATTTAATGCTACAAGAGCTCAGATGAAAAGAGCAAAAGACAAGAGTAAATTCTTCAAAAAATTCATGAAAACGAAATTGATAGAGTAAAAAATAACCTGATTCAATAGTCTATTAGAATACATAAAAAAGTAACATAACACTACAATCCCATATACTCTAAGGCAGACTTTCTATAAGAGTTACAAATTGACAAATTTTTTATATTACTACTAATCATCTTGTTTCTTTTCTTTCTTCAGCAATTCAAAAGGAAGTTTTTTGATTCGATATAAGTAGATATGAAGACCAAAAAATAAAACAGCGAACCAGACAAATAGAATCAGCTTATCAATACTTCCATCTCCTAATAACAACAAAAGAAGCAACATTGTTAGCGTAAATCACCAGATTGGCCGCCTCACTTCAGCTCTTTTTAATCATAGTTTCATCAATCTATGATGCAAATGAGTGTAATCACCCTTCATAGGATTTTTTTTCATCATAACTATCCTATTGAGGAAAACCCATATACTATCGCAAATTGGTAAAAATAGAACCAGTAGCATAGTTCCAAACTTTGCTCAACCAAGTAAGGACAAGGCACCAAGGGTAAATCCAATGAAGCTAATTCAACCATCTCTCAACACGCCTCGGGGTTTGTATTCAACGATAAGGTATACAAAACAACTAATAGCGAATAAAATACATAATTGAGTGATACCGTTCATTAAAACAAGATCTTCTCATGTAACATGGTATAATACTAATACCACTGTTTGTATAATCAATGCTACCGCCACATATCCGATGCTGGTTACACCGGCTGTCATAGCGTGAGAACCATCAAAGAAATTGAGAGCATTGATGAAGCCCAATATCCAAAACCATGAAAAAGCAAAACCAGCAATAGGATGCATTTCAAATCAAAATAGTGTAATATTCTGATACATTCAGCTTATCCAAACATAAGCTCATACAAATAATATCTGCACTACTAGTCTGTACTTTGCTGGGATTCAAGTCATATCGCCCTTCCGATCTACGATGTCATTTATGAAATTAAATACGCCATATCAGGTAGCCAACAATAAGAGTCGTTTGATTTTTTCAATATGAAGCAGATCTGGGAAGAACAATAAAAGCCCACCCCACAAGCCGGCTATAAGCACTATTCATTGAAAATTTGGGACCTTGAATAACCTTGGAGGTATCCAATCGTGTCATGGTCTATCTAAGATATTTAACTTTTTAAATATAAAAAGTCATAAAAGTGCGATGAGAATAACGACTACTCCATAGCCAATATAATAGATAAATTGTGCGGCCATATGTTTATAAAAATAAATCTACTCATACAAGAACTCTGGCATTCATTTAGGCTAGTAATATTGTCTTATGCTCTTGCGTCAGAATATTGTATTCTTCTCAAAAGTAAGACGCGGTATGGATATGCATGTCTTCAAATAAATCCATAACTTCGACATTGTAGTGTGCATGATTATTTGCTAAGAGATTTGTTGCATCTATAGTAGTAAAAACATAATCGGACTGCAATAGTTTCTTGATGATATTGACTGGTCAACTTAGGTCATACAAATACACTATCCTTAGTACTGTGAAAGGACTAGATGTGGACCTCTTGCCCTTATCATCAATAAACATTCCATAGTAAGACTCACGTGGACAATCCAACAGATTGAACTCCTCTGGAGTTATAATAGTTTTATGTGATGCTCAGAATGTTTCTTCAGATAATTCTTCTCTTGCTTCTTTTAGTACACTTGCATCAGCCATATTATTGGCTCTATCAATAAACTTTTGCTTCACTCTCTCGCGATTTTCTATAGGTATAGTGAATCTTGTTTCAAATCATCCATCTCCCGTTCTTTTGAAGTCAGCTCAGCCCATTTTGCGTATTTCTTGATATCAATGTTCATTAAAGACTGCTCAGCCTCAAATCCCTGTAGCACGAAGTGATCAAGCCAGGTAATCACGATAATTCATGATTAATATAGGGAACATCAATCCATGTAACTGATGATCGGGATCATCTACGCGTACTGCTCCTATTTCATGCAATACCGTTATTTTGATTCTTTCCCCAGAAAGCTTAGTAAGATTTGATCTCTTCTCTGTTCTAAAAATAGATGTACTATTCATACTGCTTGTATAACAACTAAATTATCTAATAATGATAATTTTTACCAGTAATGATTTGCATACATCTGTAGATCTGCTCTAATACAACGAGTTTTATTAGTCCATGTGGCATAGTAACAGCCCCAAAACTCAAACTCACATCAACTATCTTCTGAAGTTTTTGCTCATCAAGCCCATATGGTCCTCAAATGATAAAAGTTATATCTTGTCAGTATATTTGTTTATCCTGAATCCATCTTTTCCATTGTTGAGTATCCCATATTTTTCACTCTTTACTGAGTAAGACTATGACAGCTCATCTTTTCTTTTCTTCTTCTATTTTTTCTTGAATTCATATAGTATCATATTGGATTATTTCCTCTGGATTGGTTTTTTTGCAGGGTTTACAAGATATAATCTGAATGGAGTTGCCTAGTCTTTTGATATATTCGGCAATACTCTCAGCAAAATGCTTGTCTCCATCAGATACACAGTAGATCTTTATCATTTCAAATTGAGGGTGTTATAAATGAGCTGCTTTACTTCACCCACTGTTGTTCCATACTTTTTATTATCAATTTGCAAGGAATCATGATAGTAGCAATCACCTTCACGTAATAGTTGCTGTAAATCCATAATTTGATTTTGAGCAAAGGCTTGAAATACTTTTTGCACCCACTTAATTAGTGATGACTCGCTGTGTTTATCTCATCAATATGACATTTAAAGCGTGTTTATGCAGACTTAAATTACGTTAATCCAGGAATTTTTGGCATGCCGCCTCACATCATTCCACCGAGCATATCATTCGGATCAAAACCAAGTATTTCTTTAGTCTTCTCCATTGCTACTTGTTGAGCCTTTGTTTTTGCTTTTTTATAAGCACTCATGAAGGCGTTTTCAATCTTTTCTTTGTTTTCCACAGACAAAAGAGTCTCATCTTCTACTTTGACGTCAGTAATATCCATTTCTCAAGACATATCTATCAGAATACCGTCTTCTCTAGATCTGATTATTAGATTTTTTAATGCTTCTTGTAGTTTTTTATACTTATCGTAGAGCTCTTTCATTTGCCCCATTTGACCAAACATAGACATATCCTGCATAACAAATAATAAATAGGTTTGTTTAATACATAATTTTATTAGCAGTTGATACAACAAAATTTAAGTTGATAATCCTATATGAAATAATATAGAGTAATGGGTATTTGTAAATAAGTTGTTTTATTAAATCCATTGTACGCAACATGGAATACAATAATTACTCACCTCCCAGCATTTTGGAGAAAGTGTTGACAACACTGCTTGAAGGAGCAATAAGTCTTCTTGCAAGTGGTATAGATAAAATAGAATACGCAAGCGGGATCGGGCATGCAATTGAATGACTGCCTGAAGGCATTATAGATGTAGGATGATATTTTCTTATTCAAGAACCCTGAACAAATACCTATAGTCTTCAAATTAGCAAAAAGTTTTTGCTCAATGGGAATGACGGCAATGGAGATCAGGGTCTAAATGTAAAATACAGTAGTCCTAGCGATAAAAAACTCATCGTCAATAAAATAGTGAGAATACAACAAATATATAATTTATTATATAAGTATAGAGGCAACATAGGATTTTCAAAGATTTTGACAAAGAATTACAAACTACTTAACCATATACCAGAAGCTCCAGCTTGAGAACAAGCCTCCCCTTATTGTCCTGACTATCAAATCTTTATGAAAGACCTTTTAAATATTATCCATAAACTGTACAAGGGCGATTTGGAAGAACTAAAAAATGATATGGCAATTATAAGAAAATACATCATGCATCAAATAGAGACAAACATTTTGCTATCTGATCAGTATTTGCATGCCAAATTGTCTCTCAATTCGGATCTTGGAGCAACAAATATGCACTCTGAGAGCGAACAGACGCTGAGAAAACAAGAGCTTTTAGATTTTATAGAGGAAGTAGAACAACAAATAAAATGCCAATCCTTCAAAATGCTCTTTAAAAAAAATGCAAAGTATTAATAGTTCTGAGCTATTTTAATTGAATGCTTTATAAATCCAAGACCCTATGTTGTTAATAATGTAATCAAAGCTTCCAGCATACTCTATTTTTTGCCCACCGAATCCCATTTTAAATTGCGTGACATTAGCAAGCCGGTCATGCTCCTTCCCTATTCTACTGGCTCATAGCATGTCATACCATTTTAAATCTGCATCATGAGCATATTGTATAATATTTCGATGTAATAACTGACTAAATCATTTGTTTCCATAGCTACGATCATTTCATCCATACAGATAAATAAGGACATCTTTATCCTGTAAACAGAATGCGGCACTTACTATAGTCACTACTCAATTTGATAAAGACTTTACAACGAATAATTTCCCATATCCTTCTTTTAAGCTATCTGTTACCAATTTTTCCCGGGCTCACTTTCTTACTGCTCCAAATCACTTTGTTTCGCCTGTCGTTGTGTACAATTGGTAAAATAACTCATAATCTGACAGCTGAGAACTAAGTTCAAAAATTAATTTCCCATCACTGTTCTTAAGCTGATTTTCTGCTTTTTTAATCTTCTCTTTAGTATTTTTAGATATCACTTCTCGAAGGTCTTCAGTACTTTTAGCAACATTAATAACAATAGTTGCATCAGGCAGATTATGTTTGACAGATGGCTTTAAACCTAGGCGATTAACATACTTTTCAAATACTTTCAGATTATTATATGTATTTTTGACGTGAACTTCGGAATTGAGTTTATAATCTGCAATAGTGTATTGTGACAACTGTTCCGTAAAACCAAATTGAATATATAGGGAAATGATCCGTTTATGCGGATAATATTCTGCGATTTTGTCTAGTATAAGTTTTCTAATGTTTTTGATCCACGATGCATCTAGTGGGTGATTTATTCCAAGAACCTGGTATCGGACTACTATTACTCAGAAAATGCTTTTATCTTTAACTATCACTTGATAACTACGACCAGCATGAGAAATTTCAAAACAAGGTTTAGCAAAAACAGAAGAATTTACATCCTTCCGCAATTGCGATTGATAGAAATTGTAGATATAATTCATATGCTACCAAGTGCTATAATTCAGATTATTCTTCATCAGTATGAGCAGACTCTGGAGATTTAGAATGAGAATTATCTGCATTTCCAGGATATGGTCTTCTCTCTCCTCTTTCTACTGGAGGTCTTTCTTCTTGGTATCTTACGGTGATAGGTCTTTCTCTAATAAGTTGTCCATTGAGTGCCTCAATCGCTTTAGCCGCATTTTCTTCAGCATCGTCACCATCAAACTCTACAAAACCAAATCCTCTTGATCTACCATCTTGATAATTTGTGACCACAAAGGTACCAAAGCTTTTGTCATAACCCTTATCAGTCATCTCCGTGTAATGAGCAACTAATGGACCAAATTCTTCAAACATAGCAGTAAGGTCTTCGTTCTTGATAGATCGTGGCAGATTACCCACATACAAAATTTTTTTACTAATGCTCATAACAATACATAGTACTAAATAGATATCTCCAAGTATAACTATATAAAAATAAAAAGCAAATATGGCTTAGTCACAATGATCATGACAGCAATGATGTTGATGTGTGTCAAAATAAAGGTTCACCCCATAGACCAAAATGATGATTATAGATAGCTCCGGTAAGTGGAATTCAAATTGATTCATCGCCAGAGCCAAAATAATATGAATAACCAGAAAATCAAATATCATATACAGTAAAGGTTCTCCCACGATTCTTTTCCAGCTATATCGTTTTGTGCGTCAAATATTCAGCTTTGATCTCATAATCACATAAAAACATAATCAGAACAAAGATAATACTAAATGCAAACTCAAAGAAATCATTTCCGAAGTCAAAAACTGATTTCATTCCAGAACATGAAAAAAACCAATAACGGCGATCTCCGTCACCACCAAACTCATACAACGATTAGCATTTTTTTGCAATAATTCAAACATAGTGATGCTTACCTAATAAAAGTAATTCATTTATGGTACTTTAAGTAAATCATCTATAATTAAAAGAATAATATCAATTGACAAGTAATCATAAAATTTTACTAGCAAAGGACAGAAATAGAATTTATGATATCTTTTGATAATGAATAGTAAGGCCCTGGAATATATCACGAGTTATGGAGGTAAAGGATGAATATTACGTTATTTTTATGATTACTACCCCGCACTTCATCCCAATCTTCCTCCAATCTGGCTTATTAAGTATGGAGAAGAGGTTTCACAGAAAGTATACAAGGCATTGTTGGGCTCCAGAGAAGATTCACCGAATATATTAGTTCGCTGTAGTCATCAAAAAGATCGATTTTGATTAGTAGATTTTCTACCCACTATGATGATACCTGATCCTGATTGGAAGCGAAGTAGTAGTTTTTTGAATAATAATCGTGGGGAGTTCCAAAAAAGTTTAGACTGCTGTCTAGAAAATTGATTACGCCCCATTCATGAAAAGTATAAACCAGACTTACATATAATATTAACACCCTATCTCAAGCATACCTTATATACAGTTACGGAACACCCCAACCAGCCAGACCATCTTTTTGTAGATACGGGGAGAATGGGCACTATCTTCTGAAGAGAAGTCACAGAGATAGTAAAAGGCAAAGTACTTGCTCATGAACCATGAACTAGAGCACAACAAATATTAAAGCTTACAGAAAAAGTAAGAAGCCTCAATGTATTTGATGCTAATGAAAAGTTGCAGTATGAGATATGAGTTACAACACACTGAAAGCTGTATATTTTTCAGGTAAAGAAGTTCTCAGACACCTTCCCAGAGCTTCCCCTAGAAGCATTAGGGATAAAGACTCCAGTTCCATGGTGAACGACAAGAATCATGGGTAAACTACCCTCAACAAATGATGTATTCTATCATATGTATGATGATCATCTTGATGCAATCCGTAATGTATGTCAGGAACCCCATCCATCAGTTTTATTTTCATCTCTGCATGCAAATCCTTGAGTATCATTTGAGGTAGCACCACCGAACCTAAAGGGATTTATTTCTGAAATACAGTCAGCATTATTTCATAATCTTACTGCACCAGTGCAGGCAGTTCTTCAAAATGACTGATTTGCATTGCTCAATTATTCTCCGCCTAGATATACCAATCAACTTGTATCTACGCGTTTTGATAAAGGCGATATATATTGGGAAAGATTTACTTCAAAAAAGAAACAGCATTGAATATGGTAATTTCTTTTTTATTTAAAGGTTTTGTAGCTGTGTCATAAGGAATTTTTTGCCCTGAAAGAATTTTCTTCAGAACTGGATAGTGCTGAGCTCACTTTTGTAGTTCCGCAATAAAATCTTCTATTCCAGCGTCTACGCTTGTTATACTTTCATCATGTAGCCACATAGCTCCATTGAGTTGTGAAAAATTATAAAGTAATGTTTCTTTAAAAGAAAGCTCATTAACTCCTCATCCCAAATTGTATAATGTATCGTTATATTCATTCCAATAGGTATGATACTCTTTGGCCAAACTATCAATTTTCGAGAGTCATATAGAGCATACTTTGACTACATTATTTCCTCTATCGATTAAGCTTCGTTCATAGGTAGAGAGCTTATGTCCCTCCTTAGCATTGATATCGTAACAGTTCAGTAGAGAAACAATGTGCTGAATAAGATATTTCATAATCTGAAGAAAGTGCCTTCTCCTTTCGCATTGAAAGATAAATTCTTGGTAGACGGGTTTTACATCGCCAACAGAAAATAGATCCATCAATTCATCTTGGGTTCTTGGTTTCGATAAGGATATTCAAGGTCTCAAAGTATACTGTTCTGCACTCAAGCGTCATTGGCCCATAAGATCTTGAAAAATATCATCATCTGATACAAGTCACTTTCAGGCCAAGAGCAATGAAATATCCTCTTGATTAAGTTTCACTGTATGGAGGAATCAACTTTTCTCAACGCTAGCCCATCTCACTAAACTCCAGTCGTTTGAGCCGCTTCTCACTATCATATCATTTTGTTCCATTGTTTACGTCAATCATATATAACTAAATTATTACTTTCTTATCTCCATGCTCATTTGTTTTTTTCTATAACTATTAGCAAATCTATGTGCTTCGTCTCTTATTTTTATCAGAGTTTTATCAATTTCATCATAAGATAGTTCAAAAGCATTTACTGTAAATTCGAAACTAGCTTGTTTACCGTCATCTACTGCTCAATATCCTTGGTCCAGGACATATAATATTTCTTTTTCTCCATAAATCTTGCTTCTAGACTTACGTGCCGCACCTTTACCAAGTGCTACAAATTGAACACTTTTTAATAAGTCACTAGTAAGTATTCAAGAATTAAATAATTTGACAAGAACATCCAGTTGTTTTTGTCCTCCGTCGATAATAAATAGATCAGGAAGAAATTGTTTTGAGTCCGGAATGATAATCTCTCAGTTACTATTATTTCAAGTCTCTTGTTCAGTATTTCATTTCTTTGCTTTTATGTGTGCAAATCTCCTCGTCATACACTCTTTCAGACTATCATAATCATCTCCACCTTTTGCGGCTTTTATCTTATATCTCCTGTAGCCTCTTTTTTCCAATATGGTACTAACCATGCAACTGAGTCAACCACTGGCCCACCCTCATGATAAGTGTGATATATCTAATGCTTCTATACGATAGGGGTAGAAACCGAGACCATATCTTTGCTGCAATCACTTGAGAATATCATTCGCCAAACTATCTTTTTGCCAACTACTACTAGCAATAAAACTCGTAATAAAATTACTAAAATGCCTATCAAGCTCTTTCCAAGTAGCCTGCTTTACTTTCATGTCTTTTGAAAAAACGATATCTCATTCTTGGGTGTTTTTCAGTAAGGGTAGCACTTCTCAAAACTCTAACTCAATGCTTGCGATAATCTGATCTTTATCAAGCTCCTCTTTTGACTCACTAAATCTTAAAACATCCACCATTTTACCATGCTGGAAGACTATAATAACATATACCCATTTTGACTCTACCGAAATAATTTTCGCCACTATTCCACTTAAGGGTTGATCAACTATAACTGTTTGTTTTTCGGTAAATTGATCAATATGATGATAAATATCTCTCAACTTTGCTGCCCATTCAAACTTCTCACTTACGATACATGTGTTAATTTCTGCTAATAAGGTTGATTTTATCGAGTCAGTTTTTCCATGAAAAAAATCCTGGATCAACTTCATACTAGAAGCATATTCTTCGTGATAGGGTTTATTTGATGGGTTAACTTCACTGGTCATAGGCAGATTATACAATTATTAGTTAGACAATGCTTTATTATCTTCTCCATAAGTATATTTCAGCTTTTCTATTCTACGTGGTAAACTGGGATGAGTTGCAAAAAGCTCCATTCGTTTTCTTCCTCCTACTATTTTCATAGTAGCGAATTCATCATGAGGTATTGATGCTTTGTCAGAAATCAGTAATAACTTTTCTAAAGCAGCAATCATTGGGCCTGCACCAAGCAATTTCGCAGATCCTTGATCGGCTTTGTACTCTCTGTATTGTGAAAACTGATTTACCACCAAGGAACCCAAAACACCAAACAACAATTCGCATACCAATGCTATAAGTGGATTATAATGCGATCTACCCTCACTATCTGTTTTACCGCCTGCGATAAGCCTCGAAAGAAAGAATACAAAGGTATTCATAATCCCCTGCAATAAGGTCATTGTTACCATATCGCCATTGATAATATGAGCCATTTCATGTCCTATGACTCAGCTTATTTCTTCATCAGTCATAGATCCTAGTAAACCAGTGCTTACCGCAACCAAGGCATTCGATTTACTAGGACCTGTTGCAAAAGCATTGACTTCAGCAGACTCATAATACCCCACCTCGGGCATAGGAATTTGTTTTTCTGTACAAATATGCCTAATAACCTGATACAATTTCTGTAATCTGTGATCATAAGTGGGCAACAATGAAGGATCTAGGACCTGTATACCATACAGCTGTTTTGCAGTCGCTTTCGACATAAATAAGGAAACTAGAGCACCTCCAAATCCTATAATAACAGCATAAAACAAAATCCCTCCATAGTCTCATCCTAGTGTTATTCAAAAAAAATGCTCCAGTACAAAAAGCAGAATATATACTCCTATCATAATAAGTAAGTTTGTTAGGACAAGCAGTCCTATTCTTTTGATCCAATTTCACATTATGCGTAATAAGTAAGTAAAATTAACAACATTTACAAAATACATTATACCCTTGTGGAGGTATAAGATCTTTTATTTTTTTAATAGACTATGCAATAAGATATTGAAGTTAGTTTGATTAAGACTGAAAATGGAGTCCAGTAATAAGATTGTGTATAAGCTGTTGTTCATTCACTAGGTCATTGGGTGAGGAAATATCTACTTGCACGACAATCGTATAAGTACCAAATGTCTTTTTCAAGAAAACAACGTGAGTAGGATATCCTGCAGGTTTCCCCGTTAATGAAATTAACAAATATTCACCTTTTTGCTCGGATTTATAAGAAATATCGTTTTGATCCAAAATATCCAAATACTCAGCAACATACAACGCAAGTCATCCATTTGTTTCTAAAGATTTATTATCTAATGCAGTATAAGATAGAGTGCCTTTGATCTGATTATCTTTAGTAAAAATCATTCTATAGTTTAAGTCTTGGTAGAGCAGAAAATTTGCACCAGTTTGCAAAGCTAAAACAGTGTCGTTTTTGCGATTATTCTTTATTTTCAAACTAGACCGCATCTTTTCAGCAAGTAAAAAGGCACGTTTAGTTGTTGTTCCAAAATAATTAACGGTAATTCCTTTACCAGTTTTTTCATCAAAATATATCAATAAACGAGATTGAGTTCCTAGATCAGTGTTCTCCCATACATAATAATGCCACTTTTTACGCTGCTTATATAACTCTGTACTTATTGATGGTTCATTTCAAGAGCCATCCTCGTTGTTAATGACATTTTTGAGTAATTCATCTCGAGTGCCATTAAAATGGAAAGTGCTTATGTCAAATTCGGTATCTTCGTTTTTACTACGCAGCGTGATCTCACCATTACTTTTATAATAAGCCATGGAGTGTATATCAAATTCGGGATTGATGGTCATACTAAAGTCAGGGAAGTCAATTCTCCTTTGTTGCACCATAGCATTTTTGGACTGCAAAAATGCTCAGAATAGTTGAGTTTGTAATTTCTGATTATCTGTTAGTTTTGAAGGTTTCACAGAAACAATCCCATATCCTCCCTTATAAATAGATCTCTGCTCAAGGTCATATTTTTGAGTCATAGATAAAAATGATACCAACGTAGAAACTGGCGTTAAATATCCACCTGCGACTACGCCATTGACTTCTCCTGGCAATAATACGAAAGTAGGGACACCCAAAAGCTTACCTTTGTTATCAAATCCACCTCCGCCACTGTCACCAAAGTTTATTTGTGCGTCAACAGAAAAATAATCTCCTTTGTATCATGCAACAATTCATTTGCTAGCACTAAGATTGCCTTGTCCTTGAAGTCAAAAACCAAAAATAGTAATATCAGATCAGATAATCGGATTACCTGAAGCCAACTGCACAACTGGCAAGCTTGGTGTATTTGTAAACTTCATCAAAGCCAAATCATTTTGATTATCAAGATACTCCAACGTTGCTGAACCAAAACACACAGGCGGTTTAGTGCTGATACGAGTTTCGCATACCTCATACCAAGCTATTTCATTATTGACTAATACCACATGTGCGTTCGTAAGCAAAGTATTTGTTCATACTATCAGGGCAGAACCAAATTGTTTTTTGATAAAAATGTGTGCAATGGGATCGTAAACATAGACGTTAATCTTTACAACGCTATCATAAACGTGGCTATCCAAAGCACTTACCTTAGTGGATAGCAATCATAATGAAGAAACCCTGTCTGAGTCATAGGAAAAAAGAAAAATCCAACTTAAACCGCAAAACAGCGTAAGTTGGACAATATGCGATCTGAGCAATTTAACTATCGTAGACATAACACCCAATACCATAATGAAATAGATAGAACTTCTCTCTCTTGTATTACTCTGCCAAATCTAATGCCATCAAATCTTCCTCGTCAAGCATTTTCATTTCCATTGTTTTTCTAAAGTTACTTCCGATTGGCAATGGTCTACCTAAGATAACGTTAGATTTCAAATCTCCTAATTCGTCTATAGCTCCCTTCAAGCTGTTTTCTACCATTACTCTTACTGTTTCTTGGAATGAAGCAGCAGATAACCAAGAAGCCCCTTCTTTGGCTACTTGCGTCAATCCGAATATCAATCTTTGACCTTTAGGGAAATCTCTACCTTCTGTTCTCAATACTTCACATGCTTTCAAGTATTCTTCAAATGGCACGATACTTCCAGGAACAAAGCTACTGTCTCCTCCGTCCTCGATAAGGAATTTAGAGAACATTTGCTTCACTACGATTTCCATATATTTTCTATTTACATCTTGAGACGCTCCAAGATATACTTTTTGCAATTCATTAACAATATACTTTTGTACTTCTAAATCTCAGACTATTTCTTTATATTCCTTGAGATCCAAAGCCCCTCCAGTTAATATTTGTCACTTAAGTACTTTATCACCATTTTGAACCTTGAGTCTTGTCCCAGGAGAAACAGTTTTTCTTTCTGACTTATAGACTCCAAGTACGACTTGTTCTTTCGTAACTTCTACTACTACTCCGTCTTCTTTTACTTTCAACTTAGATTTGCCTTTGATCGCGAAGTCAGATCCTTTCGTAAGCTGTTCTCCAACTTTAACACATGGAGTATAATCTGATTTCATAAAGTAGAATCTCTTTTCCTCTTCTGCCAAAATTTCTACTGTTTGTAATTTACCATCTTGAGATATTCTGACAGTTCCATCGTAAGGACTCACGATACCCTTAGCCTTTGGTATTCTCACTTCTAATAGTTCATCAACTCTTGCCAAACCACCTTGAGTCACATCTTCACCATAAGCAGATACTCACTTATTATGTTTACTGTTCAAAGTTAACTGAGTTGTTCTTTCTCCAAGTGACTGAGAAGCAATAATTCCTATAGCAACTCATCTATCTATCAATTGTCTAGTACTAAGATCCATACCAAAGCATTTCTGACATACACCATTGATTGTCTTACATCCCATGCTTGATCTCACTTGTACAGTATCTATGTCACTTTCTGTAATGAGGTTAACCAACGTCCTGTCTATCAAATCATCAGTGAAGGCAAGAGTTACTCCATTATCATCTTTGAGATCTTGAGCAAGAACTCTTCCGTAAATTACTTCAGCAAAGTTCTCTCCGCCCGTTTGTAATTCATATTTATTGAATTGGACATAATCTGGTGTCTTACAATCTTCTTCTTTCACGATAATTTCTTGCGTAGAATCACATAACTTTCTAGTAATATATCCACTATCTGCTGTCTTTAATGCAATATCTGTTCTACCTTTTCTAGAATTATGACATCCCAAGAAGTATTCTAAAGGAGTATAACCTTCAAGATAACCTGATTTAATAGGAAGATCAATTACCTTTCCACTTGCTCCTTGTACCAATCATCTCATACCAGATAGATAGGAGAGAATCGCGAAAGATCATCTTGCACCACTATCAGCAAGCATGTAGTAATTATTTGTTTTGTGTCTAGAATAGATTTCTTTGGTCTTTTTTTGTATTTCTCCATCTACACCAATCCAGATATTTTGATTGATAGCGGACTTCTCTTCATTGCTATAAAATCCTTTATACCAGTGCTTGAGCAAGTTCATAACTTTAACATCACCATTAGCAATTGTTTGTTCTTTGTTCTCTGGTTCCAAAATATCAAACACAGATACAGATACCGAAGATTGTTGAGCGAATTGGAATCAGAGATCTTTTAATTTATTCGCTACTTCAGAAAGCATAGCTTGGCCTCCTACATCATACACCATATCCATAATAATGTTTACTTCTTTTTTCTTGAAAAGATTATTACTGTTTACTTTTGAATGTTCTATAAACTGAAGTTCTGTTGGTAAAGCATAATTGAAAATAGCTTTTCAGATAGTTGTTTTGATACTTTTTTCACCAACTTTCACTATAACTACCTCTCTTGGGTCTCCTCCATGTTTTTCATAATGAGCAACAACTTCCTCAAGTGATCTAAAATATCATGCTACATCATCATAATTCTTTGGCTCTTGAGTGAGATAATATACTCCCAAAATCATATCTTGAGAGAGAACGATAGAAGGTTCTCCAGAAGAAGGTTTCAAAGTATTCACCTTAGAACACATAATATCTCTTGCTTCTTCTTGTGC
The DNA here is from genome assembly GCA_964563595.1 of uncultured Candidatus Peribacteria bacterium. Classification (GTDB taxonomy): domain Bacteria; phylum Patescibacteriota; class Gracilibacteria; order Absconditabacterales; family Absconditicoccaceae; genus CALMFT01. Next base: position 47,901 of record CAZLWR010000003.1, read on the forward strand.
TTGCTCTGATAAAGGCAGATGAACCGCCATCATATCTCCATCGAAGTCAGCATTAAATCCACTACAAACCAATGGATGTATTCTCACTGTCTTACCGGAAACTAACTTTACTTTGAAGGCTTGAATACTCAGTTTATGCAACGTAGGTGCACGGTTCAATAATACATATTTGTCTTTAATAACTTCTTGAAGAATATCCAATGCAACGACTTCCTCTTCTCTGATCATCTTTTCTGCTTGCTTTGGAGTATTTGCATAACCTCTTTCTATAAGTTTGGAAATTACAAATGGAGAAAATATTCTGATCGCAATATACAATGGTATACCACATTCATCAATTGCCAAACTAGGCCCAACAGTAATTACACTACGTCCAGAATAATCTACTCTTTTACCAAGCAAATTCTGTCTGAATATACCTTCTTTTTTACTTAACTTGTCAGTCAATGATTTAAACACTCTTGCAGTACCACCTCTACCATTACTTCCTCCTTGCGTCTTATCTCAGATTATCAAGTTATTTACGGATTCTTGCAATAATCTAATCTCATTCTTTTTTACCACATCAGGCATACCTACTTGAATCATTTTTTTCAATCTCAAATTTCTTTGGACTACCCTTCTATAATATTGATTTGCATCAGAAGTAGCTATTTTACCTCATTCTAATGAAATAACCGGTCTAATGTCCGGTGGGATCACAGGCAAATACTTGATGACCATCCACTCTGGTCTCGTATCAGAAACATAAAGATTTATCAATAATCTGAGTAGCTTGAAGGTTTTTTTTCTTTCTTCACCTTTACTGTTGTTAAATTTTTCTGCAGTAACATGAATATTTTTCTCTAGATCTATTTTTGCTAAAAGCTCATGAATTGCTTCACTACCAGATTTGAATTGGAAAATATGATTAAACTTATTGAAGAAATTACGATAATCCCCTTCACCGATTGTTCCACCAGGCTTAATAGAAGCAATGATAGACTTCATACGAGAATATTCTTTTTCTAGCTCAAGTTTGTTTTCTTTATAGATTGCATCAAGTTCTAAACTCAGTGATTTTGCATTTTCTGCACTCTTCGCAGTTTCAAGTTCTTCGGCGTATACTTCTTCCAAATCATTAAGTCTACTTTTGTATGACTCTTCAAGAGTCTGAACAGCAGTTACTTTCTTTTTTTCATCGAAGTCTGCAGTCGCAATATATTTTACGAAATACAAAATCTTCTCAATTTCGGTAACACTAAGATTCAAAAGCAAACCAATTCTTGAAGGAGTAGTCTTATAGTACCATACGTGAACCACAGGTGATGCAAGTTCGATATGACCCATTCTTTCTCTCCTTACTCTTGCAGAGGTAATTTCAACGCCACATCTCTCACAGACGAATCACTTATATCTGACACCTTTGTATTTACCACAGCTACATTCGTAATTTCTAGCTGGACCAAAAATAGCCTCACAAAAGAGGCCTTTCAATCTTGCTTTTCCTGTTCTATAGTTTACGGTATCAGCAAATTCTACACTACCATGCGATCGTTTTAATATTTCTTCTGGGGAAGCCAAAGAAACTATTAATCCATCAAAATCAATCTTTTGCATAACAAAAAAATGTTACAGAAATAAAAAACAGGTTATTCCTATATTCATTTATTGTCAGTCGGACATCACCCTGAGGATATAGGCCAACAGTCAATACAATAGATGAATGAATCACGATCTTAAACGAAGATTATAATAATAATTTATAATCAGAAAACAAGAAAATAAGCTATTAATCTTATTTTTTCATAAAAGAAGAAAAACTAGAGTTGACAATATATGTCAAGTACTCGTAATCAAACGCCGTTAAACATAAAGTCCATATTGAGCACGAGTTTCATCTGCGAAATGTAATCAGGCTTCTCAGTCCGCTGATATTTCAATAGCTAATAACTGACCATCTACGTAAAAAGGCAATCGGCAATGCGTGTCTTCACAAACGGAGCGTCTTCCATTTAGTTCTTGAAATCATGCAGGAGTCATAAATAAGTCAGGGAAAGTCTTTTTGAGATGGTCACCAAATTCTTTTGACCAGCCATATCGTATGTCATCAAGCACCATAGATTCAGGAAGTTGAAGAAGGAAGGTAAGATCCTTATAAAAAATCGGATCATGATGAGTAGCAAACAACTGCATTTCTTTGCCTGTCTTTGATTTATACATCAAAGGATAAGCAGATCCAGTGACGAATTCAATCAATGATCTCAGGTTATTTTCTTGATTTAAAAGCGTATAAGAAGTTTCATGTGGGATTGCTCAACCATTCCGATGCGGCATAGGAGTTTCAAGATGTTCAATAGTTCTCAATCAATACTTCTTTAATAAACTAGCTAACAAGTCATTTCTTTGTGCTTCGGGTAAAAGCCTTACAAATTCAACATATCGATCTTTTTTTTCAATACTCATGAAATAGACGTATAAATAATAAATACAATATCATTGAAACTATAATAAAGTTGTCTCACTATAGCTCAAAAAATAAACAAGTATCGTCTATTTATAAAAAATGAATACATTGTCAATACAATCCATTATGAAATCCTAATATAACTTCTTCAGCTCTCTTCCCTCTACCAAGATTTTATGAAGTAATACGAGTTCGATGAGGTTTACCATAATTGCGGTTCCTCCAAAAGAAATAAAGGGCAAGGTAAGACCCGTAGAAGGTAAGATATTGGTATTTACTCCTATATTAACAAATGCTTGAATCATAATAAGTGAAATACATCCGACTCCTACGGCACGCAAATAATCATCTTTGACATACTTGAGTTGCAAAAAGAAAAATAGAATCATCCACATATATAACGCTATCAACAAGGTATCCCCAATAAGTCCTACTTCTTCGCTATAAGCAGCAAAGATATAATCTGACTGTGCTTCAGGTATATATCAAAACTTTTGTAATCACTTACCGTATCATTTACCTCGCATACCTCATCATCATACTGCCAACAAAGCATTTCTTACTTGCCACGTTGATCTCGTACCGGCCTGATCACTATTAGGATCTAGAAATGCTTCAAATCTATCATGCACATAATTCACTTGTGAAACAATGAGTATTCAAGCTAATATTCATCAGCCTACCAACATCAGTACAAATCTCTTTTTGCCTCCCAAGTATCGATATAATATCAATGATGTCAGTCATAAGATCAATATAGTACCATTATCTCTCAAGAATAAAAATATTACATAGCACAGTCATGTGACAATACCAAAAGAAATAAAGCCAGCGAACGAATTAAGAACAGACTTTTTTCTCACCAATCGATCACTGATCAATAGCACGAACCCAAGTTTAAAAAACTCTCCTGGCTGGATAGTACCTATTACAGGTACATTAAGCCAAAGTCTCGCCCCATTGAGTTCTATACCAAGAGGAGAAAAAAGCAAAAGAGTAAGAATCAGTACTGCGGCCAATATAATATACCTCCAAGATCTAATGGTGGCCAAAGGAGTTTTGTAGACAAACCAAGCAACGATCAGTGCCACAAAGATATTCCTCAGCTGTCTCAAAAAGTAAAAGTAATTACTGGGATCGCCTCGTCCAAGAGTTAATGTAAAAGATTCATGAATCGAAACACTAAACAGTGCCACGATACCATACAAAATCAATAAAAGACCTATAATAAAAATGTTCACCCTCGTTTGGTAGATAATAAATAATCTGAATTTCATCAGTATATTTTTACAGCACATACTCAACATATTTTCGTCAAAAACTCTTTCAATATATCCATTATTGATTTATCAATATTGCTTTTTAGCATGGAAAAAATACCTTTCAGATTATCTTTCATTTTTATATTCTTGGCAGAACATGCAATCAGTCTCGTGAAATAATTCATTATTGGACCAGTACTTTGACGAGCACACCATGTCAGTACATTTCAAAGCAGATTGTCCTATTATCCGAAAAAAAGGTAAACCTGGAAAACGAGATTCTATCATAGGAAAAGATAGCGTTCCAAAAGCACAATTAGAACACTTGGTGAATGAACTCATTGTAGAAACAAATGAGACTGCCAATAGTCGAGTAGAAATAGATCGTAAATATAGCAAAGTAATCCAAATCGGACCTTACAGAATAGTAGTCGTTACCGAACCTTTAGCCGACGGACTAGAAGTAACCGTAGTAAAACCAGTCAAAAAACTTTCTATGTCAGATTATGGATTTTCCGATACTATTGTGAATCTTCTAAGATATGATGCAAAAGGAATATTAATAAGTTGATCTCCTTGAAGCGGGAAAACTACCTTTGCACAAGCTTTGATCGAGATGCACGTAAAAGACAATAGGATAGTCAAAACCATAGAATCACCTAGGGATCTATTGGTGGATGATCAAGTTGTGCAATATTCTTTTTCATATGCACCTCATAGTGAGATTAGAGATATCCTTTTGCTCTCCAGACCCGATGTAGCTATTTATGATGAAGTGAGGAATCAAGAAGATTTCGTGCTATTCAAAGATTTAAGACTTACTGGTATAGGACTTATCGGAGTCATTCACGCTACTGCACCGGTAGATAGTATTCAAAGATTTATCGGTACCATCGAAATGGGAATTATCCCCCAAGTTATCGATACCGTCGTATACATAGAAAATGGAACTATTACTGAGATACTGCAACTCCAACAAGTAGTAAAAATGCCTTCAGGTATGGCATCTGCTGACTTGGCCAGACCAGTAATAGAGGTAAGTAGCTTTTTGGAAAACAAACTCAAATACGAAATCTATACCTTTGGTGAACAAGTAGTAGTCATGCCACTTGAACAAATCGTATGACTGAATGCGAAAAAAAATATTATTAATGACGCAGCAGGAGAAAAAATAAGTAGTCTTATGACCGATTTATTTAGATTTCCTATAAAATGCGAGGTCATAGGCCCACAGACTATCAAGTTATTAACCAGTTCATCTCACAAAGGAACGATTATTGGAAAAGGAGGTGAAAGTGTTCAGGAATTAGAAAGAAAATTCGGAGTCAGTATTGATGTACAAGTAGATGAAACTATGGACGAATGATCATCTTTTAGACCTTCATTTGGGAAAAAAAAGAGAAGATAAACAATACTAACACGAGCTGGTTCTTTACTTTGGAGCAGGAAGATCGAAATGCTTGATGACTATAAATACGATAAATGCCACCACAAAGAACTTTATAATATTGGATAAGACCTTGCCCCACAATACCCCATACCACGATAACTCTTCCAGATGTTCAATTTTTAACTTTCTGAAGACAGGAAACAAAATAAGTGGTGTGATAAGATCGTCAATCAACGAACTTGCTAATGCCGTGACTTGTGCACCGATGATTAATCCAATCGCCAAACCAACGACATTGTATTTAGTAATAAATTCCGTGAATTGTTCCAACATACTCAAAAGACAGAATGATAAAAATAATTTATAATCTGATTATCTGACTATATGAATGTTTATTTCAAGGCTATTACATGAATAATAGTTTTACTCGCAATAGATCTTGTGAGCAAGTATCTTTTTTTTGATAGTGGATTACTGCCAAGAGTTTTTGAACCACACTTTAATACAGGTATTAGTTTTAGCATTGCCGCCAATCAACTCATTGTAGAAATAATTACCATTCTCTTTATTATCTGTCTGATTCGATTAACTTATACCAAAAAAATTGAGCCTGTCGTTTCGGTTTTATTGATTGCAGGAGCCCTAGGAAACCTCTTGGATAGAATTCTTTTAGGAGGCGTTAGAGATTTTATACGACTTTGATTAGGTCCGGTATTCAATATTGCCGATGTGTATATCACTTTGGGTGCTTGTTACCTGGTAATATTCGAAATAATAGGGAAGAATCAAAATAGTATTAGTCACTAATTCAATTGTTTTTTAACGCTTTCTAATAAAGACACAATGCTAGCGATATCTGCTTCGCTTGTAAGAAAACTACCTCATTTGAGATTTGAGAATTGAAATTTTTTTTTCATAAACACATTAATGCTAGCATTTTCGTCTTTAATAATTCAGAGATCAAGCATCATCCTCAATGCACTGTTGATTCACATAACAACATTTTGTTCCCCCAAGGGTTTATATTTTCATTCGATTTGTCCTGTGGTTGTACGAGGATACTGAGTCAGATAGACATCCACTCTTTGTGCATAAAATCATTTCACTTGATCTGCTCAACCAATAAGTGCTTCCCAAAATGGCTTAGTAGGATCACCTCCTCCCAATCTCGCTAAGACCTCTGGTGCTTTTTTTTGATACTCTAGAAAAACGTTAGATAATGTATTCATGGTATTATCCATAATAATATAAATTAACAATTCTACTATAGAAAGTTATATATTATTGTCAAGTAGTTTTCTTGACAAAACTAAAGAGTCATGTTATAATGTATGCATGAAAACAAAAAGCCTTATATTTCGAGAAAAACTGGAAGACCCCGAACTTATTAATAAGCCGGAAGGGTTAGAATTCTTTGTCTCTCAAATCAATAATCTAAAAAAAAGAGTTGCTCTCTATGCACATCAAAATCGCGGGAAAAATAAGCCCGAGGAAAAAAAAGAACCAGAGATTGGAGATGAACAAGCAATAAATCAAAAAATAGAATGAAGAATCAACTATATCAATACGAGACTTGATCAAACACAAAAGTTTATGATGTTGTCTAACTATCTAATACATCATCTCAGCTACTTATCCAATCAATATCCAGCCATTAAAAATCAGTGTATTCCTATCATACAAAATCTAGAAGAATTAAAAGTAAAAGTAGAATGAGTATTCTCTACAATGGATCCCATATTGCTCTTTAGCGACTTATTTGCAAAAACAGCAACTCAATGAGCAAGTGACTGAGACTTTTACGATTTGTTTCTCAATCTCATCCATCCTTTGTTTGGCAAAAACGCATGACAAAACAATAGCAGTAATGCTAGCCCTATTTATCAAGCACTGAGCAATTTAAATCGTGTAATGGGGGGCGATCCAGGACTTACAGATAAAGTTTCCGACTTGATGGATTGCACACAAAATATGGGGAACATCGCGTATTATCAAAGTAAGGATATCATCATAGGCAATTATAGTAGTAAAATTATAACCGCAGATGCATGTAGAAATATATCCCTGTATATCAATGCACAATATATTCAGTGTTTAGACAGATTACGTAATGTAAGAAGCAATAGTGACCTAGATTCTGGGAATATGATGAAAGATGATCTATTCGGCCAAGCCATCAATACGCCTGAGCTTTTTGAGGAAATTATTATTAGGCAACCTTCGATTTCATTTAGTCAACCAATAAGTTTTTATTATCAAAATAGCTCCGATTTTAATGGAGAAGGCGTGAATCTATCGGTAAGTATCGGAAAGTATGAGACTGGAGCCACGGAAGACAAAGTAGTCGAAACTACAGATGAAGACTGAAAACCAGCAACCTATACCGAAACATTTTGAGGACAACAAATATGGCTCAGAATAACCCAATGAGAGAATATTCATTATTATAAGAAATTCGAAATAAGACATGCGGACGGATCCTCCTATATGCTCTACGTAAAACAAGATGTCAATACAACAAACGACATAACTATCGGCGAACCAAACTTTGGTGGACTTGGTGTGTACGAACCCACAGTATTTTTACACGAAGATTTCGAATATGCAGGTGCAAATCCAGGGGATCCCAACGGAAACTATGTGGAGGACCTTATGGTTTCAGAGTATAAAAATCTTTTGGATGATAATATACCTTTTGGAAGACTGATTTTAGATTACTTTCAATCGTTAATAAGCAATAAGGTATCACAAGATGCTTGAGAGTGATTCAACTACTTTGATTACTTTAGAGACATGTGTGCGGATAATGGAGACAATCTAATAAGTGAAATTTATGATTATATTGAAAAGTATATTACAGAAAACTGCAACTGTGTTTGGTTGGTCCAATCAAATGGAGATAAAGAATTTATCAAAGCAATGATCAAAAAAGAGTTAAATCATTTTCACGATCCAATATCCTTACTGACCACGCAAACATTCAAAATTGATCAGTATCAAGAGCTATACGAAAGCATCAATCGCGAAAGCCTAGAATCTGATATCAGGAAAGGATTTATGATAACTCAATTACTGGGATATGCTGAAGCACAAAGCGACCCAGAGTCAATTACAAATCCCCCACAAACCACAAAAATAGATAAATCAACGATAGCTACAGTTGAGCAATATGCGACCGATTACATAGAAGGTAAAAATCCAACAATACCCAATATACTGTCTTGATTAGGAGAAGATACAATCGCAAAAGTTCAACAATGATATGGTCTTAGTACTATTAATGGAAGGATTACATTGAGCGAAGCCCCGATATTGACAGATCAAGTTATAGATGAACAAATAGTGCTTGCCAAAGAACCTATCATCAACATGATGAAACAGGATTTCATGCATCAAGTATTCATATGAACTCTAGAGTGATACAATGAGCTAAGGCCCGGATCAGTAACATGAAACAATGGTCTACAAGATGAATATCCATTTTTAAGAATTTATAATGATATAACCTGAGTAGGCTACCGGAATCCATCAGATAGTAATCTTCTACTTCTTCAAAATATATCCGAACAAATAGTGCTACAAATTGTTATTATCGCCATATCAGGATGAGTAGGTAACGCTGTTGCTGCATGACTGATGGCAGGAGTGGGAAGAGGTTTAAGTTTGGCTGGTCAGGCACTGGAAGCTGCGAAATTAGCAAGCTTTGGGGAAAGACTATGGTTTGCTTACAAACTCTGAAATCAAGCAAAAAACTTTGCTATCCTGTGATCATGAGTTGGCGGCGGAACAAGACTTCTCAATCTTGGAGTAAGGGCTGGCGAATATACCATAAGTGGTACGGCTTTCCATATGACCAGAACCCTAATCAATGATGGTCTATTCCAACAGCACTCTGCTGGTGAAGTACGATCTACTATGATAGATATGAGGGAAAACCTTCATAGTATAGCTTTACTTGCAACACTGGGGGCGTTAAAGATGCCATTAAATTATATGACTAGATGACTAGAGGAAGGATTTTTAAAAACTTCACTTGCCAGCACGCTTTCCACATGAAATAGAGCTATTATCAATACCGGATGAAAAATCATGGTAGAAATACCCATCGAGATACTTGCGATGTATGGTATAGACCGCTCTTTCAATCTTATATATGATGATGCGGAATCTACTAAGTGGACACGAGAATACTTTGTATCAAATCTGGAGTTTATTCTCTGACTCAGATTATCGGGTTATTATACAAAGTTTTTGCACAAGCCAGGAAATGAAAAAATAGCAAAAAGAATAGAAGAGTTGGAGGCCCAAAAAAGACTTGGCTATAAAATTACTGAAAAAGACGGAAGAATAACCATACGTCTTGTTGAATTAGGAAGAGACGGAAAAATCAAAGAAGGATGATTTGATATTGTGTTCTTCGAACAAAGTAAACCGGCAACCGGAGAGCAACCTGAAAGTCTTGTAGATAAAGCAGAGACGCTTTACAATGAGCAAGGCGATAGAAATAAAGCTTGAATACCATGGTCTGAAGTAGCGAAAAATCGTAACTGACTTACTAACGAGCAGAGAATCTTAAAGATAAAACAGATTTTCATAGAGAACTGAGTAGACCCCTCACTATTGACCTATGAAGTCTTGGATCTATTCATTGAAATCCACGAAAACTACAATATTCAAGAAACAAGAGACGGAAAGCCAGTCCGGATTGATGAAGTAAATAGGATACCAAAGCTTAAACTATCGGCACTGATGTTGAAAGTTACTGAGCTTGAAAAAATTTTTGAAAGACTTAAAATAGCACAAGACAAAAGGAAGATATTGAGAGATAGGCTGATAAGACAAGGATTGTTGTGAAGCGACTCACCAGAGACTATACCACTGCCAAGAACCAAGCCACAATACTATGCAAATCAGGAAAAACACGTTACTGATCCAAATATGCGATCCAGTTGGTTTGATAATAAACAAGGGGAATCACCAAAAAAACAAGCAAAGCTAGAGGCACCAATAGATAGTGCGAATGCGTATAGAATAGGCGAAAGAAGAAATCCTCCGATCAGTCCTGAACAAATAGACAAGGTATTCGCAATGAGAGGCATATTGCTAGAAAATAGAAGATATATTGAGTTTCGTGAATTTGAAGAGGCGTTAGGACAAAATGCAAATGCACTGCAGTGAGAATTAGGAGACAAAAACCGGGTATCAATTATTGATGAACAAAAAGAAAAGTTACCAGCCGCCGATCAATCCAATTCACGTATGCGAGTCACTGACTTATTCTGTCAAACTCTCTCTCAAAGAACTTGACAACATGTAGAGCCAAAGCATTATCTAGATATGCAATGATTAGACGCTAGGATTAAATCATGAGAATTAGCAGGCATTAAAAACATAGTCTTATCTGATGATATTGGATATTCTGGATCACAATTAGCGGATACAGTCATAGGTATCCAAAGTGCATATAGACGCCATGGGCAAGTTCCGCCAAAAATAGTCATCAATACGGGGTATCTGAGTATGGAGGCCTATCAAAGGATAACAGCAGCGTTTGCAAAATACAATAATACAAATTATACGATATTACCGCCCATCACAGACCTTGCATATAGCAACAGAAGAATATATACTGTGGCTGAGATATTCCAGAAAAGCTATCCGCTGGAGAACCCCAATGACTTGATTGATGAGCATAACAATGTGATGGACAGATTGGGATGATCCCCAAGTGAAAGTTGAAGATTGAAATATAATCAAACCACTACATATACCGAGCGAAGAATACCCAACAACACTTCTTTGGTGAATATCATTAGAAATTTAGTAGTCGGAGAACCGAAACCATATAGTAGTCCAGGTTACATAAATAGGACTAAATGAAGAAGAAATAGATAATATTGCAATACAAGCTTTACATTCAAAAAAGATTATGGATAAACAAATAACCCCAACAACACTCACTCTCCCCAATGGGGTACTCAGTTTTGTTAATTATTGATCTGAGTTGTCAGGAGCTATACAAAATCCAATACAGTATTTTAATCAAGATTTCTGAATATCTTCCTCAAAGATTCCTTATTATTGTAGCTTTATCACCACCTTGAATGAAGATGAATTAGAAGAAAAAATTCAAAGTATTATCAACAACTGTCGTACTGCACGATCCGTGCCTGCGAACTTCCAAGTAAACTGGAAAGTAGTTCTTTGATGATGATCACCCAAATTCATTTCACTTTCTTGCGATCGACAAGCAGTGGACGCTACCAACTCCTTGACGAAATATGTTGTAGATGAATTTCACAAAGATAAAAAAGAATTTACTGGCGAACAAGATAGTATTATCCAACCTATCAAAAGTAAATTATTTGACCAGGACCTTTGGATGAATAAAAAACTAGATGCCAACGATAAGATGATCAAATCATTTAAATTTGATGATTATAGGTTCTTATCAAATTTCTTTCAGTCACCCATAAGTCTAGATGGCCTACAGTGAAATAGCGAAAACTTCTATCAACTAAAAAAATTTCTACCAGAACAATGGGACGCGATCAAAGCCCAATTGCCATGAGAATTAGGTCTAGATACTTTTGAGAAATTTGCATCATATATGCTGCAAACAGAGCCAAGAAAAGCAAAAAAACTATGATCACGTTTATCAAAGCATACGAGACTAGATCGAGATTGGATGAAAATTGATTATATGATTTTACTAGTATATCTCAAATTCACTCAAAATGCCGACCTCAAACAAAAATTATTAGATACTTGAAATACTTATATTGTGGAGTGAGGTGTTTGAGATGTATTTCGATGAGTTAATGACGAAGGCACAGGGACTAATTACTTAGGAAAGATTCTTATGCTGGTGAGAGATATCTTGAAATATCCTAACGAGCACGCCTGATTCCCAAATATCACTACATAAGTTTCCCATCCTTGAGAGTGATCACATGGTCAGCAAACTGCAATAACGACTTATCGTGTTCGATCATCAATATCGTATCTCCCCTATCCAAGAACTGCTTGAGTACTAAGAGCAGTTTTTGAATGTCTTCAGGATGCAATCCCACTGTTGGTTCATCCAAGAAATAAATCGTATGACCTCTATATTGCTTCAACAAATGCCTTACGAGCTTTAACCTTTGACTCTCTCAACCCGACAAAGTTTGTGCAGGTTGACCCATTTTGAGATAGCCCAAACCAATGTCACACATCAACTTCAATTCATCCTGTATAAATCCTATTTCAGAGAAAAACTCATATGCTTCATGAATATACATTTCCAATATATCAGCGATAGATTTACCATTTCGCTTGATTCCTAATACTTCTGATTTGTATCTATGTCCTTTACAGAGCGTACAAGGCACATACGTATCAGGTAAGAATTGTAATTCTATCTTCTTTTGACCATATCCTTCACACTCTGTACAAGCACCTTTATCAGAGTTGAATGAAAAATGTCCATCTTTTAGACCCAGCATCTTTGCTTCTGATGAGCCTGCAAATATTCTACGAATATTATCAAATATTCAGATAAATGTAGCCGGACATGATCTTGGAGTCTTGCCAATAGAGGATTGATCCACATAGATTACATTTTGAACATTTTCCCGTCAGACTATTCAATCTACTTTGAGTTCTTTATAAAATGCATCCATAGCTTCTTCTTCTACACTTTCGAATTCAGATTTACGAATAACCTGACCAGAAACGATATCTGCCCAATTGATTCACTTCTTGAGCATATGCATACGCACAAATCCTTGAACGTATTTTTGTCTATTTTCTAGAAAGTTAAACAGAATGTGATGCAGCAAGGTCGTTTTACCCGCACCACTAGGACCAGTTACAATAGTGAACGATCATAAATTGATATCTAATTTTTCTATATCTAAGTTGTGCATATTTGCACCTCTGATAGTCAGATGATGGTCCTTCAGTTTATGACCAAATGTTACATCTACTTTTTTTTCTCCCCTCATATACTGAGCAGTAAGACAATCAGATTTGAGAAACTCGGCATAATTACCTGTGAAAATTACCTTACCACCAAAATCTCCTGCCCCAGGTCCAATCTCCACGACCCAATCAGAAGCTTGAATGAACTCCTCATTGTGTTCCACTACTACAATGGTATTCCCCATATCTTTCAAAGCAGTAATAGCCCTAATAACCTTCAATATTTCATTATCATCTAAACCAATAGTGGGCTCATCAAGGACATAAATAATTCCTGTCAGCTTATTTCCTAGCTGTTTAGCGAGTCTGATTCTTTGTATCTCACCACCACTCAGTGTTTCCATAGCACGTGCCAAATTGAGATAGCCCAAACCCAAAGACTCAATCGTTCTACATCTTTCTAACAGAGGATGCAATATTCTTTCCAATAGCACAGCAGGTTGATCACTTGTATGTTGGTACTTTTCCAAAATAAGAATAAGCTGATGAATAGGAAGTTTTTGAAGATCAGCAATATTATAAGAATTCCTCTCATCTGTTTTTTTGTTTTTCTTACTCTGTATTGACATAATGGATATATTTTTTATGTTGGGTAAAGACTATGAAAGTAACTATTCAATTCAGATTATCAAATTTTTATTAATAAGTGATACTTAGCTCCATGTCAAAAAATATTATAAAAGAAACGGATTTACCTACAATCAAAGTATTAATCCCAGGAACTGAAGAATACGCTATGTTAAGATGAGCAGTGGATCTTTGTATTGATGCACAAATGCCTTTTGATGTTTTATACAATAAGCCTTATTTTCAGCAGTTTCTCCACAGGCATTCAGCGGAAATCATGAGGGAAATAAATAGGAATCTTGCATTTGATAAACACGAAAGAGAAATAGATCACCTACATGGCAGACACCACCTTAACAGCATTTTTGACCAACTAGAAGATAACGAAGAAATTACTGGTAAGACTGAATTTGCAAGAATCAAATTACAAGATGCAAGTGGCATGACCGAGTTTCCTAGAAAACGATCGTTCACTGAGATTGAGTTTTTCTTGCAAGACCTACAAATACGTAATATAACCGACATCATAAAAGCAATTAAAAAGAGACTTCGGCAAGAGCATCTCTATGACAACAATAATAATACTAACGACTATTGGATTTGATTATCAATATCATCAAGACAAAAGTTGCACATTTCGATTGAACACGATACTCAAAAAAACCCTGATGGCTTCAATGGCTTTTATTTTGAGCTCAGTGGTGATAATGCACTGATAATAAAAATTATCTCCACACGGGGATACTTTGATAATAATATTAGTGAGGCCATACAAATCATTGTGAACAAGAAAGACAATGATTGAGGTCGAAACGATGATTTTGATTATGTTTAAAAGTAAAATTAGTTACTAGATCCAAGATTGTCTAGATCATATGTGATGATAGATATTGCAATCTTGAAATACTATATCAAATAATGATAATCTGAAATAGATTTTATTGATACATTTTTTCGGATATGAAACGCAAACAATACACGCTTTTGACTTTTTATGCATTTGTAGAGATTCCAGATATTCAAGCCCATGTGGCAGAACACGGAAAGTTTTGTACAGATATA
>CAZLWR010000004.1:0-1819 GCA_964563595.1 uncultured Candidatus Peribacteria bacterium
ACCTATGGAACAACCAGCATATATCTATCATACATTTATATGACTCGCTATAATACATGAACTATGCATAAAACCAGTCCGCTTACGACAGAAGAATTAAAAGCTTTCAGAATGGCATTCAAAAATTACTCAGGTTATATCATTTCCAATGCTCGTGGTGTTACTCATGTAGGGAAGATCAGAATAGACTTAAGTAAAACGCTTAATGAGATCAAAAAAATGGGATGAATGCCTATGATGTCTCCTGATTTGTTGGTAGCAAAAACAAAAGCTGCAGAACAATTATCTCAAGTACTCAGTGATATAGAATTTGAACTTGAAACACTCGAGGATCCAAGGATCTTATTCCATATCAAAACATTGGAAGTCGAGAAAGAGTACAAAGAAAAGATGTTACTAGACTTAGAAAAGGATCTTTTGGAGAAAAATCCCAGTTTATCTGGTATAATCGGTAACACAATAGAAGAGGTCATCCGCCAAATTAAATCATTAGGGATAATGATACTCCTTATGAATAAATAAAATGTTTATATATTCTCAGAGGATATGAAGCAACCCATACTAGACAACGGTTTCGAGCCAGAAAAGAGAGGAAACGAAGATGACAGGATATTTAGAATAGTCTGAACGATGGCGGGTTACTCGCTAGGCACTATCCTGATACTTGGAACTCCCTATGGCGGAGAACTTATAGATTATATCTATACAAAAAGTAACTCAAAATTGAATTGGGAAATGCTACAATTCACTATGATTATCCCTTTTGCAATTGGAGGACATTATGCCGGGAAATTGTTTGCTACGCTTATAGATAAGAAAACAAACTAAAATGTATTTAATTTCCACTGTCCGTCTTCCTATCATATACACTATATCGCCTCTTGGTAGTACCATGCCAGCTACGAATAATTTCAGCCGAAAGCTCATCAACGAGCTTTTTTTGGATAAGAACTTGTCCGGTCCATGCACGTTCACTTACCAGTAGTACATAGGGTTTATCTCCGATTCGCTTGGACCTGAGTATCATTGTTTCAGGAGATATATTTTGGATTTCAAATTGTTTGATATCTTCGTAAATAGCAGCATCATCCCCCACCACTGTTTCGCCGTAGTACTTGGTGTACCAGCTGGTATGACCATGTCTTTTGACGATCTGCAGATCCGGTTGCAGCATCCCTGCACGAAATATCATACTCGTTACCCCACAAATGCCCTGATAAAATTTATACACTTGTTCACTAGCACCGGTACAATATCCAGAAAGATTACTAAAGTTGGTATTAGCATTTCGAGCAGTGCCCGACCAAAGGACAACGCCAGACCCAAGTACATCCATTCCTATAACGAAATTTGTTTTGGCACAATTCCCATATTGACTGATATCTCTATCAGATGCTGAAATTTTATAGTTTCTCAATTCTCTTGCAGCAATTGTTTCCCAGGGTATGAAAAATGTCTTACGTCAGACTATGGTATATAAAGAAGATAATCAGATATTGTTCGTAATCTGCTGTTTGTATACAGCATAATCTACAATACCACTCAGTTGCAAAATACTGCCAGTAAATATGAACTTCTTATCAGTAGCGTTATAGGGATTAGCAATAGAAACAATATAAGGTCGTATTTTATCTAAAGTGTCCTTCACGCCCAGTTTCGGAAGTTTATCTTGAATAATGCAGGCACGGTTTAGAACTACGCCGGAAGTGGTACGTTGCATCTGACAGTTCGTCGTGGAACCAAAGTGATTGCCTATAGTACGCCTTGTACCACTATAAGCTAAGACATATACCTGTAAACACAAAAAACCCAGTATCAT
>CAZLWR010000004.1:1919-59110 GCA_964563595.1 uncultured Candidatus Peribacteria bacterium
ATTAAGAATGACATCCACATCCGCCACCGCAGCACTCTTTCTTTTTGTCATTAGTTTGTCCTACTTTGTCTTCATCAAAAGAATGGAAACCTTCTGCACCATGGTCATGATCACATCCTTCCTCACACTCCTCTCCTTCTAGGTCTACAAAAGTCACATCATCAGCATTGAGTATTGATTGGTCGCCACTAGCAATAGCATTAACATAGGTATACAATTCAGTAATATGCTCTACCAACTCATCCAACGATTCGTAAAATACCCCATTGACTGGAGTCTGCCCCATAACCACTGCTTCTCCATCAGCACTTTCATCATCATTTGCGACTTCATACAATCCATACAAGATTCCATTTTCAGCATCTTCGTGCTTAATAACTTTATAAGTAAACATAATAATATAATCAGATTATAAATATCTATTTAAGAGTTTTCATGATTCCTTCTTGATACAAAACAGATTGCATTACTTTCATAGCACTTTCTAGTTGACCTATGGTGAGCTTTCTATTCGGCATTCTACTTTCCAGTAGGACTTTCAAAAACACTATTGCAATATCAACTTCTAATACTTTACAGATAGTAAACAAAACATCCAAATGAGGTTTCTTCTTACCCAATTCAATCTGCGACATATAGGCTTGTGATATATCAGCTCTTTGTGCTACCACTCATTGTGTCAACTTTTTTTCTTTTCTAATGCCTTCAAGTGCTTCCCCAAGATGCATTTCCCATCTATCAGTAGATAAATACTTCAAGGTTGTTTTATATCTATTTTCCTGTGGAATGCAACGCTCCCGTACCCCTTTGGGTTGGATATAACGCATCCAGTTTATCATAGAGTTCGACATCACATTTCAATTCCAGACTAGGCACTTCAATAGTACCATACTGTCAAAGCTCTGGCATATAGGTCGGACAAAACTCAACTTGTGCAACTCTGGTTCATTTGCCTACTTCTACCACCTGATCAGTGATATTCCACAACTGAAGCAAGTATTCACCCCTATAGTCGGCATCAAAAACAGCGACCGCATTGGCCAAAGCCAATCATTGTTTGGTAGGTAATCAAGATCTTGCATATACTTTGGAATGCCAACCCTGAGGGATAACTGTTTTTATTCAGGCTCCGACCACCTTAATCTTTCAAGGTTCAATGTATATGTCTTCACCAACACATACATCCAGACAGGCGGATCATACTGTTTTTCTTTCAGGTAAGAATTCAGGATATCTGGAAATAATCATAATAGAGTCCATAGTTGTAAGATTCATGAAATAAACTTTTCTCATTACATACGAGTTTTCCTACCAGGTTTTGCATTAGCATTCTTGTAGTTGTGTAGATACAGCTTTCCCAGGCCAGCAAAAGCGGACCTATATTCATCATAATAGGAAGTCGCTACGCCACAGGCATACATAAACCACCCCATAGTAAACACCATGAAAATGTCTTCGTTTGCGGGAGTCAGGTTTTCATACATGAAAGTAGCCTTATCAAGTGCTTCTTCAAGTGCTTTTTGAATTTCTTGCTTAGAACAACCTTCCATTGCTTTTGTTATTTCTTTGCTTTTTCTAGAAATTAATGTTGATCTGTCTACTTCCTCCATTTGAACTGTTTCCATATGTCTAGTATTTATCTAAGAAATTGAAATAAATAATATAATCAGACACTTGCTACGATCCCCACAAATTGAGCCCCAGCCGTGATCCAAAATACCTGTTTATTAGCTGCATTTGATCGTACGGTATTAGATAAGGTTGTAGGAGCTATAAAAAGCACATAGAGCATCAAGATAAATCCAAGCCCTATATACCAATCATTAGTAATATCACCTCCAGTACTCAAAAATAGATAGACACCGCTAGCAATGAAAAATCTTGATAAAGCCTCTAAGGCCATAGTACCAGCCATACCGTCTTTGATTCCGTCTCCATCAGCGTCCTGCATACCCATCCAAGCAAAGTATGTTTTACCAAATGCCCAATCTGCATACCACATCATGCCAATAAGCATCATCAAGATAGTCGCACTGATAATATAGATCCAATCTACTGTTCCAAGCATAGCAAATAATTCGTTCATAATAGTGTAGTATATAATATAAATAAGGTAGATTGTGTTCCTAAACTTCAATTTTTACCAACTTTGCTTTCCATAGCTCTGCCATTTTCCCAAGTACTTCGGGAACATAATATCTTGGATTTTGTTGCGACTTATAATACCGAGTTTCAGGAAAATAAAGAATAATCTGACTAAGCTTTTTCCAATCCATAAATATATTTGCACCGGTCGTAATCAATATGTTTTTATAGCCATGCTGCAGATCATAATAATATTTTGTTATCCTTTGTATGCTATCTTGGCTACTGAGAATATAGTCCATATCGTCTGTTCTGTGTCTAAGGGACAATAAATCAGGAAATACAACAAGAGTTTGTTTGATAGTATCATCACGGACCAAAGACAAAGAAGCATTTCGAGAAAAAGACGAAGATGAAGTATAATCTGAATACTTTTTGAGATCCTTCCCGGTAAGAGTTTTAGCTTTTACAGATGCTTTGAGATAATGGCGGATATCCGATAGAAAAAGATGGATAACAGATCTATAACTCGTATAATAATAATACACCATCCAATGGATAAGTTCCATAGTCTGCTTACTTAATACCGTCTCCACAATAGTTGCGTTTTGTATGTCAAAAGCAAAACTTGGGTTCACATACAGATCTTGCCAACTCAGCCCAGATCCCAAAACAATGAAGTAACTACCATTGGCCTCAATAAGGTCTCATGGCTTACCAAGCTGCTTTTGATCCCAGCATACCTGATCATAACCAAACTTTGTACTGAAGCAATAGTAAAAAAACATTGTAATAGTTGACAAATTGCATAAAAGTGTATATTATATAAGAAATGGATATCGAAATTTAACACCTATAAGCAACGATGCTCAAACGATTATTTCGCATAGCTATTCTCCTCATCTTATTACTCTGATTATCCAGATATACATCTATTTTTGACAACACTAAAATCAAACCATACTTTGATCGTGTTGACCTTGTTATAGAAGAAAAAACACAATCAATCAAGAAACGATGGAACGGTTCATGAGACAATAAAAGCACAATAAGCAATACCTGAGATAATGAAATACTTTCTATAACCTGAGCTCATGACTTCAATACGGCAGATATGCTGGAAGGATCATGATCTGTGGCACTGCCCGCAATTCAAGAGCCAGAAGAAGAATTAACCTCTACAGGCACGCAACAAACCTATAAAGAGCAATTTTGATCACTCAGAATAAGCAATTGCCTATCGCCTTGGGGAAGATTTGTCCCAGTCAATGGCTACATTATAGCCTACGAATCCCCTAGTAGTCCAGATTGTAAATGGGAGAAAAGAACTTGTGTTGATGGAAAACTGAGTGGCTCATACCAATATGATACTTGTTATTATACTACTGCCATCGCAAATCAAAAACAAGCAAGTCTACTTGAAGAAACAGAGATACAATCATTGGTGGCAGACTATGGTTCATTTGGTATAGGAAGCAGCAATAATACGACCACAATCAAAAAAGAACAAATAATCTGAAAAGAAGTCGATGCTGGTATTATCGTAAGCTCCTCTTCTGACCAAACCAATCAGATCACTAGATGAGAAGGATGATTCTACGATAGAACAACCAAAGTCAATATGACCAGTAATGATCCCGATAAGCACTACATAGTAAGGACAGATAGAAGTGGCGAACCTTACGCTCTTGAAGTCAGTAAATCTATAGCTATTTTAGCGAATGGACAAACAGAGTTGAACAATCACGTACTCAAATCTCGATCTCTCAAAAGACAAGTCCACAACTGAGGAGAAACCTATTTCAGTAATGAAAAAAGTCTGGTAGCAAAAGGCAGCTATGAAGGTAAGTTTTGTAGCACCCCACGAGGGAGTCTCTTATCCAACTGACAATACGTTATCGCATTTCATTATGCACAAGCAGTAAATGGTTCGTGTGAGCTAGAAACAAGATTTTGCATAGATGGTATCCTACAAGGTAGCTTCACTAACGAATACTGCGAAGGATGAGACCCTCAGCTTATTACTCATTTTAGCGCCCTTCTTACAAACTCTGTAGCAGTCTCAGCAGGTTACATCCAAAGTGAAAATAGTATCAACAGCGATATAAGCACTCTAGACCTTCTGTCATTGGGAAATAATCCAGAACTAGACCTAGCAGCAGACAGTAAAACACATGAAGCAGCAAGTCGAGGATGTAATGATCAAACGTTTGGTTACGTTCCACATGGTAAGAGCATTATCGCTTACAATAGTATGTGTCAGGCACAATGGAGAATATGCAATCTAGGAAACCTCCAAGGAAGTCTCAAACAAACTCAATGTCATTAGAGTTACCATTCTTATTCTCTCTATCTTGTAAACAGTAGGACAAAATATATTGATATATAAGTCATCATTATTAATGATGTTTTCCTGCTATACAGGATTTTTATTTTTCACAAAGTTCCTGATACGCAGTAATAAATATTGTTATTTTATATGATAATGAGACATCATGCATTCTAGTAAAGTTCCCAAAAGTCTATCTCAAGATCATGCGATAAAATTAGCCGTAAAGCTGACTAACTACCCAAGGGGATATAATAAATACGCATTTCAAACTACATTAGAGCTCATTCAAGCAGTAGATGCCAGTGCTTTTGACGGAGGCGAATCACAGAAAAGGGCATTAACACTTGCTCTGGAAGCACACATAGCCGATGGCGTTCACCATTCAGATTGAAACATGCCAGAACAGGCATCGGCCTAATAAGATCTACGCAAAATTAACTTATAGCCCGAACTACGATGAGCAGACAAAGAATAGAAAGATTTTTGATCGTAGATAATCCCATTGATGCAGTCAAAGGAATCAAAAACATCCATGATATATCAGAAGAACTTTGGGTTAGCCTGGATGAACAAGGAAACTTAGATGCTCAGATCTATCTGTTTTTTGCTATCATTATTCAGGATAAAGAGTTCGTAACAAAACACCTGGGGAAATGGAAAAACCTCAATGATTTGTGCATGAACGAATTACGCTTACTCGCTACTGAATTCAAGAAAACATTCAATATCACCACTCCGGGAGTTCAATTCCCTATATCCACCTACGGTATCAATCTCTACAATCAACGATACACGAACAACAGTAACCTCAAAAATCAAAAAAGAATACAAGCTCACCAATCGCTTAACGGCATAGCACCCAAAACCAATACCCTATTTCACAATAGTTTTGATATTTCACAAAGCATTGACGAAACGCCCGTCATTGAGATCTTGGAAGAGTTTTATGGTAACATTGAAAAGTTCGCACATGTACTATCAAGTTTTTCAACATTATGAGAGCTAGAGCTGTATGTAAAAAGAAATAATAATCTGAATTACTTCATCCAATCAAAGATTCACCATAAAAGATTCTCTTATCAAGACCAATTATTGGCATTTTTTGTTCAAGCATACTACCTCCTCACTACCTTGCAGAGCATGAGCAGCATTGCAGAGACAAATGCAGCCTATAACACCATCAAAGACTCCATTATGAGTAGTTTTACAAATTGCAGTCTATGAGCAACCTTTCTCGATGCACCAATAAAAAACACCTCTAGAGCATTCGAGAAGCTACTCAAAAAGTATAAGTGAGAAGTATTTGAGTTGAAAGATATCGTAAGATGCAGTTTTACCTTTCCTGATCTGAATAACCTCGTCCAGTGAATCAATCTACTGATGCAGTCACTTCACCAAGAATCAATTTATCCATTGATTAAAGTAGGTACCAACAAAAATCCGGTTATCGAAGTAGATGATAAAATAGGACTATTACTCGCACCAGCGATCAAACCGTCAGGTTATAGAGATATTTCCTTTATTATTCATTTCAGGGGTCACAAAAGTCTCGTACCTATGGAAGTACAATTCCACTTAGAAGATACTTTGCATATAAAAGTAAACTGAACAGATAAAGTTCTTGATATAGTAAAAAAGTACTTCACTGATAAAGAAATTGAGGAAGTGAATGATCTTCTTGGAGCAAAACACAGTAGAGTATATCTACCCAAAAGCAATGAAGACATCATCAGTGCTGACGACCTCTACCACATAAGAAGACAATTTAATGAAGACAAAAAAGCATCTTCTTCAACAGGGAAAAAGATTCTTGATACACTCATGTATCCAATAAAAACATTGTTATGAGACGATTGATTGCCCAAAGAAGAAATTGCAGCGAGAGTAGGGTCTATTGAAAGAAATCTCCATGACATTGCACGAAAAAACGTATTACTCAAACTTCATATTTTTGATAATCTGGGAAATCATCATCCACTTACCAAGTATCTTAAAAACAGATAAGTAATAACAAAATAATATATTCAGATTATATTTCATCAAAACACTAGACCATTACTTCGCTTTCCACATAGTCCAATTCAGCGTCTAGTAGCTTCAATCATTTTAATCCAGGATAGTGATCTAGCAACCGCTTTGCCGCAGTTTGTACTTTTTCTACCAATCTCACATCAGTTAGCACTTCTACAGGTACGTCAGACTCTCCCGATTGACGATATCCCATAATTTCACCCGTGCCCCTGAGTTGCATATCTATTTCAGCCAATTTGAAACCGTCTGTATGATTTTCCATAGCCTTGAGTCTTTCTGAACTAGATTTATTTTTGGTTTCAAGGAAACAATAAGATTGAATATCGGATCTCCCTACTCTTCCTCTGAGCTGATGCAGTTGGGATAGACCAAATCTCTCTGCGTTCTTGATAATCATAATGGTTGCCGAAGGGACATCCACTCCTACCTCGATAACCGTAGTTGAAACTAATATCTTACTTTCCCCTGATTTAAATTTTTGCATGACCTGATCCTTTTCTTTGGAGGCAAGTTTACCATGCATAAGAGCTATGGCACCCGATCATAAATAACCTGAAAACTCATCTACATAATGCTGATACACCGTCATAGCCGAATGAACACCTTCCAGTTGCTCTGATTCTTCGATCAAAGGCACCACTACAAATACCGATTGACCTTTTGCTATTCTATCCAAAATCCACCCTTTCAGCTTAGGTCGCTCTTTACTGGTTATGACTTTGGTAATAATAGGCTTGCGTCCTGCGGGCATTTGGTCAATAATGCTTACTTCGAACTCTGCAAAATATGCTAATGCAAGGGTCCTTGGTATGGGCGTTGCAGTCATTTGTAATAAATGCGGAGATCCGAATTGTTTGAAAAAAGATCTTTGTTTTACACCAAACTTATGCTGCTCATCTATAATCACAAATTGGAGATTACGAAATTTCACGTCATCTTGAATAATCGCATGAGTTCAGATCACAATATCTATCAAGCCCGCTTTGAGTTCCTGTTTGATTTTTTGCTTTTGTCCCGCCGTAATACTTCCTGTTAACAATCTTATTTGTATACCAAGTGGATGAAGCAGCTTAACAAGATGTTCGTAGTGCTGCACAGCCAATACTTCAATCGGCACCAGGAAGGCAGCCTGTCACTTGAGTTTTCTGATTATATAATATGCACAAATAGTGGCTACAATTGTTTTACCGCTTCCTACATCTCACTGCATCAACCTCAGCATTGGCCTACCCGAATAAAAGTCTTCAATAACCTGTTTAATGACTTTTTTTTGTGCATCAGTCAGTTGAAAGGCCAAACTAGAAACAATAGTTTTAATCAAATCTCGATCAATCTCGTGAGGGTCGGATCCTATTTGGTTGGAGTAGTTTTGTAGATAGTCCTGTTTAGTTATCAACGACTGTAGTTGCACTTTTAACAATCTATCAAAATATAATCTATACTTTGCCCTTTTGAGTTCATCGGGATCGCTAGGGTAATGCAAAGATTTAATAGTCTGAACGATGTGCGGTATATCAAACTCAGCTCTAAAATCTTCAGGCAAGTATTCAATATATTCCATATCCACTTTATCCAAGATGGACCACACTTTTTTTGCAAACCATCAAGACTTTACGCCCAACATCTCTGGATATACCGGATAGAGTCTACCCATATTATAATCTTGGTCATGAGCCTCCTGAGCCGATTGAGCCAACTCAACAATAGCTTCCAAAACACTTTCTTGATCTGGAGAACTTACGGGCTCCTGAGATGGAACAAACTCCGGATGGCTAAAAGTCACTGTACTTTTGATAAGCTTAGGTTTTCAGATTATGACATATCGTTTTCACTTTTCAATATTTTGATAGATAAAACCCGAGCCGAAATAACTGGCCTTCCCCTTTTTACCAGTTTCATCTTCAAATCTTATCTCGTAAATCCTTTTCTTATTTCTCAGGACATTCACTTTCTTTTCTGTTACTAAGGCTCTAATGGACACTTTGTTTCCTGTAGCACTTTTTACACTTTCTTGGGCTAGCAATCCTCAAGCATTTTGCAGATCTCCAATATTTAAAATACTCTGACGATCTTCGTGAGTCCTAGGAAAATAATTCAAAAAATCCTTCAAATTGAAAATCCCGTTTGCATTCAAAATAGCAATATATCTTTCGGTGGTTTTAAGTAGCTGCTTGAGATCAGGCATGGCACTACCATAGCCATCTAGCTACTGAAATCAATGGTTAGTATACATAAACTGAAATGTCAGGAAAGACGCAAGTAATTTGACAAAACGAAGGCCTGTAAGTATAATAGGACAATGCGTTATAATGCATTTTGAACATACGAATACTTTCATATCAGATCCTTTATCACTTAGTTTGTCTCTCATGGCTGACATTAATCCTACGAATCCCATTAGTAACGCTACAGCTGCTACCAACCCTGTTGTAGATAATACAACAGCGGCTACTTCTCTACCACCAGTCATAGAAGGAGAACTTGTGCTGCCTGACATACATCTTGATAGTAATACTGTAAATCACGATATCCAACTTCCTGATCTGAATCTGCAAAGCACTTCTCCATTACAGGAAGTAGCAGCCATAGCAACAGTAGATACAAACGCTGTTTCACCGGTTGAGATTTCCCCGATAGCGGCGACGCCCACAGAGGCAATTCCAACATCAACAGAAGTTGCATCAGAAGCAACAAGTACCGTTAATGAAACAACTAATATGGCTGATACTGCTACAAATATTGCCACTAGTTTACCAAAACAAGATGACGATCCTTTTGAGGGACTCAATCTTGTATTTGATACAGCAGCAGATAAACCTACCCCAATATCTTGAGCCGCTACCACAGTAGCCACTCCAGCGGGGCAAGTCATTATCGAACAAGCCGCTCCTCAAAAAGAGTTTGTTGATCCATTTCTGAATACCAAGGTCGAAGAGAAACCAGCAGAAACCAGCAGTGCTCTCCCAGTAACAACAGAAACTACAGATATCTCGAATAATAATAACGAAAATGCAGTAACTACTGAACCAATGATCGCCGGAGCCATAACCAATTTGGATAGTTTACTTACTACTATTGAACCCACAAAGATAGAGAAACCTAATCTATTATCCAACTTAAAAAGTTTAACTGGTAAAAAGAAGAAGTTTTTGATAGCTGCAAGTGGTATTGTAGGACTACTCTTTGTGGTATCTTCAAGCTACTTGGTCTTCACTACTATGTATTCGCAAGATACCGGAGATCTTGCTAAAAATCTTCAATGAGATATAAGCTGACCTCAAGACACTACTCCCGCTGTGGAAACTACACCAGAACCAGAAGTTCAACCTGAACAAAAAGATAACGTCTACAATCCTACAGCAGAGGAAACTCTTCCTGTAGTCGATCAAACAGATACCAGTGCAAACAAATTTGACGAAGGCGATGAGCTCCCTGCATCAAACAGCACTACCTCAACTCTTACTTCCACTACTGATACAAGTTCTGAAGATGTTGCCAACGAAAATAGCGAGACCACTACTATTGCACCAGAAGTAACTGAAGCTCTAGCTACTATTGATGCTTATGTAGACAAATGTAAGCAACTCCTCGCCTTAGCAAAAGAAAAAAATGATATACCAAGCATCAAGTCTATCGCTGGTATTCTCAAAGCAAGCAAAGAAATAAAGAAAAAGATTGATGAAAAAACCTATGTAACTTACTCTACAGATATTGAAAAACCACTTACCGAGATTTGATTTAATCTAGATCAAGTGGCAGCAACATTGATAGAAAAATAAACTAACATCTCTTTTCCAACAACTTACAGGTTCCCAAATCAATAGTGAAACAACCTATGGTAGGTCAATCATTTTGTCACGGAGCAAGAGAAGAACGTAATTCAAAGTCGATAGTTTCTCCTCTTTGTCAGTTTATCGCACATCACAAAGAATAATTATCAAATTGTATAGTAGCATTTCGCGGCAAACCGTTACGTATGATTGTATATCATGCTTCTCCAGAAGGATTACTATTAAACCCAGTAGTAGCAACTTTCCCATCATAAATAACAAGCTCATTCTTGGCTCATTGCCCGTCAATATTACTTGATCCAATAGCGTTCAACAAAACGGCATTATAGGTATTGATAAAGTCTTCTTTTAAAACTTTCTCTCTCATCTTCGTCACTTGACTGCCCGTCAAAGTGGAAATCCCGATCATAGCAATCGAAATAATAGAGATAGTAATCAATATCTCGATAAGAGTAAACGCGGAGAAGAATTTTTTACTCATGTTTGCTAAGAAAACTCTCAATAAATGGATCACCCTCTCCAGCACGCTTGAGTAGAGCAGCGAATAATTGTCTACGTACTTGTTCCGCTCCGGGGACTCAATCTTCAGTCAACTGCAATACTTCAAGATATTTATCTACTAAAAATCTGGAATTCACTCGTACTGACATAGATATAGCAGGCCTCTTATCTGGATACATAGGAATAATTTTTCACATCACTCAAGTACTTATTAAATCAGATTATTTCTTATCTTCAGATCTTATGAATCTAGTAGGCTATTGCAAATAAGACTCTCTTGCTGCTTGGTTTACCAGTCAATATGCACGCTCCTTGCTCAGTATAAAGGTCATGTTCTAGATTATCGTAGGGAAGGCATCTGATCGTGGCTTTCGTTGATTCTTTGATTTTTTCCTCAGTTTCTATGGTCCCATCTCGATGAGCCAAAACAAACTTACCATCTTCTAATCATGTAGTAAATTCATCTCGTGTATTTACTTTTATTGTATTTGTTTCTCTCATATTTCTTGTACTGTCATAGAGCCTCTCCTGCATTACCGTTAAAAGCTCTTTTATTGATGATCACAAATGTTCACCTATGCTGTATTCCATTTTTCCATGGGTGTCTCTTATAGCAATCTGTATATTGTTAGCAGCTATGTCTTTTGGACCAATCGCAATTCTCAGCGGAACTCATTGTAGCTCATATTGATTCTGCTTCCATCACATTGTTTTTTGATCATCTCGATCTATTTTATATGAAATCGGAAGTTTGTAAGCTAGCTGTTTTTTCTCTATATCAAATTGTACTTCCAATTCTTGTTGATCTAGTTGACCAGTGATACTGGTAATATAATCAGACACACTTTGTCTTTCTTCTTCAGTTTTCCAAACTGGTATAAATACAACATGGATTGGTGCAATCATAGGAGGCAATACCAAACCCTTATCATCACTGTGGGACATTATTAAGCCACCTATCATTCTTGTACTTGCTCATCGACTTGTCGCCCATGCATGTTCTTGTTCATTATTTTTGTTTGCAAAGGTCACATCAAACGCTTTACCAAAATTTTGACCCAGAAAGTGCGAGGTACAGGCTTGCAGTGCTTTTCCATCCTGCATCATACATTCTATCGTAAACGTATTTTCAGCTCAGGCAAATCTTTCATTCTCTGATTTCTCACCTCATACGCCACTCATTGCTAATACTTTCTCAAAAAACTCTTGATACACTTTTCGCATTCTTTTTGTTTCCTCAAGAGCTTCTTGTGCAGTCGCATGAGCAGTGTGTCATTCCTGCCACAAAAATTCCGATGTGCGAAGAAACAATCTAGTCCTCATTTCCCATCTCATAACATTTGCCCACTGGTTGATAAGCAATGGTAAATCACGATACGACTTAATCCAGTCTTTATAGGTATTCCAAATAATAGTTTCACTGGTTGGTCTGATTATCAATTCTTCTTCAAGTTTTGCTTCCGGATCTACTATAATCTGATTAGTAACTTCATCTTTTTTCAATCTATAGTGTGTCACCACCGCAGCTTCCGTTGCGAACCCTTCCACATGTTTTGCTTCTTTCGTGAAATAGGATTTCGGAATAAGTAAAGGGAAGTATGCATTCACGTGCCCCGTTGCTTTAAACATAAAATCCAAGATCTTTTGCATATTTTCCCGCACTGCATACCCATACGGTTTGATCACCATACATCCTCTTACCGAACTATTTTGTGCCAAATCCGCTTGAACAACGAGCTCATTATATCGTGCAGAAAAATCTTTATCGCGAGGCGTTAGTGCCATGAAGTCATAGTTGCCAAATAAATTGCCAAACGAATAGCTATTTTTTTGAAAATAACAAGGTAAGATGAGGCAAACAAGAGATTACAAATTGTTTTTTTTGGGAAAATGGATATGAAAACTCCAAACATACCATAATGTATTTCACTACAATCGTATTTTTAATTAGATAAATTCACTTCGTGTCTCTACTTACCGTCATTATTTCCACTGCTGCTATACTCTTCATTATCATCTGACGAGATGCGTACAAAAGAAGCACTATCAACTTTTTACATGGTCTCATTTTTGTCGGATGAGGATTGTTTGTAGCATATGGTTTGCGACATCCTGAATTTTTAGATAAAATTTCTAAAACATTTGGACTGGCAAGAGGCGTAGATATACTCGTATATGGTTCCATCTTGGTATTAATGTACTTTTATTTTGAACTAGTACACAAGATCACCAAAGATAATTACAATTTTACGAAACTAGTCACCAATGAAGCATTATCGCATGTAAATTCAGATTATATATTATCTCAAGTCAAAAAAATACAAAACCATAGTAGCCAAAACAAAACAAAACAAAAGATCCAACAATCAGATTTTATGTTTCACGTGAAATGATTGAATGAGAGCAGAACCATAGCAAAAGTTATAGATGAAATAATCTGAGCTGGTTTTAGTAAAATACTCGTAGTTAATGATGGGTCGACCGATACCATGCCGGAAATTGTACAGCAAAAAATCGAACAATACCCAGATAAACTCATCGTACTGGTGAATCACCTCATCAATCGCAAACACGGTTGAGGAAACAAAACAGGCATTCAATTCTTCCGTAAATTCTGAGCAATAGTCGACATACAATATGTTGTCTTTTTTGATGCAGATGATCAAATGGATATCAAAGATATGCAAACGTATATGAAATATCTAGAAGAAAATCCCGATACTGATGTTATTCAAGGATCAAGATTTGTACATGGAGGAGTCGCAAAAAATATGCCTTTCATGAGAAAAATAATATTACGGTGAGGGAAAATATTGACCAGAATTATGAATGGCATGCGAATCACCGATGCACACAATGGTTATAAATGCTTCAAACTATCAGCATTAACGAATATTCATTTGCATACAGATACCACTGCATATGCCAACGAGCTTATTGATGAGTATAAAAGGTTGTGACTTTCAGTAGTAGAATTACCGGTACATATTAGATATACTGACTACTCATTGGGCAAGGGACAAAAAAACAAAAATGCCATCAATATATTGTTGGAATTAATCTACAGAAAGTTTTTTTATAGGTAACACCATATTCATGAGAAAACTCTATTTGGGAGCAATAATCATGGCCAGCCTGGCCATCAGCAGCAGTGTAGTAGCCTATGAAACACAGGGTTTTGATAGCTATACTGAAAACGGAAATAGCATCCAATTTTCTTGTTCCAATCAATGTATCATCATGTTGGGAGAAAAAGGCAACAATGATATGATCAAAGTAACAGGAGTAACAGGGGCAGGAGAACTCATAGCATGAGCGATGACGGATCAATTGTATGCGGTCACAAACTCACCCATACAAGATAATGTTAGCTTGAGAGTAAACTCTTTCAATAATCAGCCTATACCTCCACAGGTGCCCATGGTCTTAGTTATACAAGGAACTGCAAGTGCTACTCAATGATCCATACTCTTTACCCAAGCAAATGTCGTTGATAACATCGGACAAGCATGGAAGGACTTTTGGGCGAAGGAAGGACAAACATTTTATGGTATTAATTTGAGGTATGGAACCAAAATACTTGATGTATCAATTGTTACCATCGGATATCGAATCTTTGTACTTGGACTAATCCTGTTGTATCTCAAAAAAAAGCTCACTATACAAAATAGTTTCTACCTGGGATTAGGATTGTTTCTTCTTATAGGTCTCAGAAATCAAATTGACTATAGCCAGACTACGTCAAATAATATACAATCATATGTGCTTGCTGAATCCGGTTCCAAAGTATATGGAAATCTTGGAGATTATTATGAGTTTATGAGTAATGCAAGAAAGGTTATGGAACTCGATAGTTCGGATCCAAAAGCATGCAAACTCTATACAGATTGTAGTCAACCATGGCCTTTTTGCGTACATATGGATGCAGTATTTATGAAGCCATGCGAAAAGGTGGAAAACGCTAGTGATTCAGATTATCAAATCTATTACAAAAAAGAACCAGTACAATCATTAGGAACAAAAATACGAGAATTCAACTGATCCTATCTTTATCAAACTAAATAATTTTCATCATGTTTGAAACGTCAGCCCTCTTATTGCTCAAGGCACTCTTGATCAATATCATCGTACCCCTGTTGCCATGATTACTCTTGTTGCGACTGCTATGTAATGACAAATTCCAAGGAGTGAAGCTCTATATTCTCAGTTGGTTTTTGGGTATAGGACTTATTGCTAATTGGATGTTTGATCTACAATTTATCCATTTCGGGATAGGTATCTGGGAATATCTAGGATTACTCGCAGTGCTTATCATAGGAATTGGCATAAAAATACAGCAATGAAAACTGAGCACCCAACAAATAACACATTCTTTGAAAATACCAAAAGTAATCTGATTATCTTCTTTATATAGATCTTCATCAAAGGTCGAAAAGATCTTGACCGTAGCAGGAGCAGTGTTTGTTTGACGATTTATAGTGAATAGTTTTGTTCATACCACGCAATTCCCGACTTATGCAGATGATGCATTTGGAAACTGGCATAAACCCGCTATCAATATCTATCACGATGGATGAGCCAAGATTTTCGGAGAAGAAACAGAGATATTGGGTAGAGGAAGATTGGGTTATCCCATTCATATCCCTATCTACAAAGCTGTTATTACGGACTTTATGGGATGACGAAATGATATCTATATAAACCTCTTCCAACGAATTGGTTTAGTAATGATAGTGGTTTTGTCGCGAGTACTTACTTTTGAGAAAACAAAAAATATTCTCACCAGCCTGGTACCAAGTATATTGATCTGCTGACTACCTTTGGTTTTCT
This sequence comes from uncultured Candidatus Peribacteria bacterium, assembly GCA_964563595.1. GTDB lineage: Bacteria > Patescibacteriota > Gracilibacteria > Absconditabacterales > Absconditicoccaceae > CALMFT01. The sequence goes on from CAZLWR010000004.1 coordinate 17,490, forward strand.
GGCATAGCATAGAAGGATACAACGATCTTCCTTCAGTGTATTATGCGATTATGACAATCCGATTGTTATATAGCTTTTTGGAATCAAATGATATGACTGATTTAGTATTATGATCGTTCTTCTTACGGTTTCTCAGCTACATCAAAAACGATTGATTTGTAGTCTATATGCCTTCTATTGTTATCTCATTTTGACTTATCTTGCTCTTCAAATCTCAGCTAAAGCAAGTATGGAATCAGTTTATAAATAATAAAAAAATAATCTGACTACTGCTGGGTGGTATCGTATTCTTGTTGTTACCATTTTGGGGAATAAAACAATATTACAATCTAGGGTTCAACCAAGCCCAATGAGATGCTTCTGGTCTAGGTATTAGTCAAACTACACATCGAGAGATATTCTCACAATTCAAACTGCTGTTCTTTCAAGAAAACAATTATAATCTCGTTCTTATCGCTATAGGATTCGCACTGCTAGTAGCTTATCAGCTCTATCTTGGAAGCAATAAAAAACAAGATAACTGGAATACGCTGTTCTTAGTAGCCTGTCCGCTTATTATGTTTATAATCTTTACATTGGTATTTTTGGTAACTGAAAATTATAAGTTCGTTTTAGATCAAACAACGGTGAATAGGACCTATACTTGCGTATTTATGATCCTGTGTTTTTACTTTTGAATCCTTTATGCACATCATGCGTCACAAACAAATAATCCGAAAAATAAGTAAATATGCACTAGGTGGAGGCATTGCAGCAATAGTAGATTTATTATTTCTCTATATATTCACTGATATAGTAGGTATTTATTATATCTACTCGCAGGTTTTATCGTTTATCATTAGTTTTTTTGTCGGGTTTTATCTGCAAAAGTACGTAACCTTTCAAAATAAGCATAAGCAGTACTTTATGCAGATGGTCTTATTTTTGGTTTTTCAGCTATTATGATTAGGAATCAATCTTTTAATATTAAATATTGCAGTAGAACATTTATGAGTTCACTATCTATTTTGATCTGTTATTGCAAAAGGAATAGTATTCATACGAAATTTTGTTATGAATTACTTCTTTAATTTCAGGCAAGAATGAAAAAGCTCTCCATAGTCATACCCGTATACAATGAAGAACAATTTGTATGAAAACTCTTACAAAAGGTTTTTGAAGTGGATTTAAAGGAAATCAATTATGAAAAAGAAATTATCATTATAAACGATGGTAGCAAAGACAAGAGCACAGATATTATACAGCAATTCATCAAACAGCACCCCCAAGAAGACATTAAGTACGCCTACCAAGAAAGACAAGCTGACTGATCCAATACCAAATGATCAGCACTCAAGAATGGATTTTCCCTGGCAACAGGAGACCTTTTCATTATCCAAGATGCAGATCTCGAGTACGATCCCTCAGATTATATTCCTTTGATCCAAAAACTTGAAAAAGATAAACTTGATTTTATCTACGGGAGTCGCACTCGCGGCTATATAACATTTGGAGCAAAGTATTCTACCTTTGGCTTCTTGATAGGATGATTGGTGGTATCGTGATTGACTTCACTACTGGGATGGGCCATCGTAACAGACGAACCAACCTGCTATAAACTCTTTACAAGCAAACTCAAAAAGCACTTGCTAGCAATCCCGGAAAATAATTTTGATTGGGAACCAGCGATTACCATGACACTACTCAAAAAGTGATACAAGTACGGAGAGATACCCATCAGGTATTATCCTCGCCCCGTTACTCAGTGAAAAAAGATAAAATTAAAAGATGGATGGATGGCCATCAAGACATTGTTTAAATATAGATTCCAGGCATAAAAGTATTTAATTAGCATCATAGACAAATGAAAAACATTTTGGTAACAGGAGGTGCGGGCTATATTGGAAGTCATGCAGTAAAAGAACTTATCAAACAATGATATAATCCGATTATTTTTGATAGTTTGGAAAATGGATTTAAAGATGCTATTGGGGCTGCGACACTCTATCAAGGTGATTTGAGAAATCCTGAGGATCTCGCTAAAGTATTTACCAGCGAAACCATAGAGGCCGTGATTCATTTTGCAGCTTATGCATCCGTACCAGACAGCGTTGATCAACCAGATAAATATTATCATAACAATATAGTCTGATGACTCAATTTGCTCAATGCCATGAAAGAGTATGGGGTCAAGAAAATTATCTTTTCTTCTTCTGCTTCAGTGTACGGCGAACCACAAAGCGAAGTAATCAGAGAAGATCATCCCAAAAATCCTACCAATCCTTATGGGCATACCAAACTTCTTTTTGAACAAATCTTACATTGGTATCATATAGCTTACGGCATCAATTCTATTTCATATAGGTATTTTTGTGCAGCAGGTGCCTCACACGATGGTAGTATCTGAGAAAGACATCAACCAGAAACGCATGTTATACCTTGTGCTATTCTTACTGCCCTAGGCATCAGAGAATCATTTTCTATCTACGGAGATGACTTCCCAACTCCAGACGGTACGGGTATAAGAGATTTTATCCACGTGGAAGATTTAGCAACAGCACATGTGATGTGATTAGATAAATTGTCTGAACCACTTTGTGAACAGTTCAATCTCGGTATAGGAAAAGGATTTTCTGTAAAAGAAATTATAGATTCAGTCAAAAGAATCTCAGGAGTTGAATTCCCCGTACAAATCGTTGCGAGAAGAAAAGGTGACCCTAGTAGACTTATTGCCGATCCAAGCAAAGTGATGAACTTTTTGTGACGAAAACCAAACTATACAGAAATAGACGACATCGTAGGCACTGCTTTCAGGTTCTTCAAAGCATTTCATCAACCCGAAGCTTAGATCATAAAACATTTCCTTTAGTCTCCAGAAACATCATGCACATAAAACAAGCATTTATTTTAGCAGCCTGATACGGAACGAGATTAAGACCTCTCACGCTAGATACTCCAAAACCTCTCATACCGGTAGGATGAAAACCACTTTTGGAATACCATCTGAGTCTTTTAGAGAAACATTGAATTGAAGAGATTTTTATCAACTCATTTTATTTAAGTGAACAAATCGAGAATTATATTCAAGCTCAAACCCACAAAGTAAAAATTATTCTATCACGTGAGGAGTGAGAAATATTGGGAACTGCCTGAGGAGTCATGAAACAAATCGATAAGTTGGATGATTATTTTTTGGTAATATATGGAGATAATCTGACCGACATCAATTACAGCTTATTTTTTCAGAGTATTATTGATAAAGACCGAGATGCAGCAATAGTTTTGTATCACGAAGAAAATATAACTCAAAAAGGCATGGCGATAGTAGATGAAACATGATACATAAGCTGATTTATCGAAAAACCAAAACCTGAACAAGTGGTTTCGGATCTCGCAAATGGTGGGATATATATTATCAAAAAAGACATTTTCAAAAAGTATGTGCCTGCTACTGGTTTCAGTGATTTCTGATTTGATTTTTTTCCAAAACTTATTGCGGATGGATGAAAAGCCTTAGGCTATATAACTGATAGTACACTTTTGGATATCGGCAGCTTCGAAAATCTTGAAAAGGCAAACAATCTCTTCAAGTCCAAAACTATCTCTTTGTACTAAGTGCAGTGCCTATAATTATCTATTCAAATAATATTGTTCTACAAATTCTTTGATGAGAGGATATGCTTTTTTTGGATCAGTGTTATCTACTTCAATAGTATGATCTGCGGACAACTTAGGTAACCATCAAGTCCCTATTCTTTCAATCGCCGTATCCACACCAAGTATTATATTTGCTGGACTAATTTCTTCTGGATTTGCATTTGCGAGTCTGGTTCTTAGCCTATCCTCTAAAACCTTCGGATCACAACCAACCAAGACTTGTAATATTTGCAAAGGACCTGTACCTCCTCGAAGATCTTTCCACTCCTCCAAATGTTTATCGAATTGAGCACCAAAGTTTCAATCAACTATAAAAGGGACACCTGCTTTAGAAAGCACTCTACCGGATTCCGCAAGAGCTGCATAGCTAAAACCTGCATGATATCTTCTTCCGATATCCATTCATTCTGGAGAAGCATCGTAAGGAGTATGATCAAAAAAGGCATCTTTAAATCAATCCTTAGCGAACAATGGGATTGAACGGAATACTCATTCAAATTCTTGTGAGAGATTTCTAATAAGTGTGGTTTTTCATGTTGCAGGTTGTCATTGAAATAGAAGAATAGCATTGTTGTAAAGTAGCGAGCCCATAGAATAAAAAATATTACATAATAAAATAGTTAGACATAATGTAACCATATTATTAAATATATATTACACAGTGTCAATATGTTATGCATATGTAAGAGGATATCAAATTGAGTTCCTTGTAACTTTGTATAATTAAACAAAGAGAACTTATTCATTAGTGAATGATAATAGATATGATTGGTATTCGTACTCCCTTGAGAGTTAGTTTTGTGTGATGAGGGAGCGATCTAGCTTCGTTTTATCGCAATCATGGTGGAGGAGCGGTTGTCAGTACTTCTATAAATAAGTCCGTCTATATCTATATCAACAAAAAGTTCGATGGTAAAGTGAGGTTAAGTTATTCTAAAACAGAAATAGTAGATCATCCAAGCCAATTACAACATGGACTCGCTAAAGAAATATTAGAATACATGGAGATTGACCATGGGATAGAGATTGTATCCATAGCAGATATTCCTTCTGAATGATCATGATTGGGCTCGTCTTCATCTTATACGACTGCAATGCTTCATGGTCTCCATACTTATAAAGATCACTTTGTTTCAAAAGAAACACTGGCAAAAGAGGCGTGCATAATAGAGATTGATAAATGCAAGGAACCTATTGGCAAACAGGATCAATACGCAGCAGCCTATGGAGGACTTAATCTAATTGAATTTCATGAAGACGACAGAGTGAGTGTGCATAAAATTATTTGTCAGAAAGAAACAAAGAAAAGACTCGAAGAAAATTGTTTGATGATGTATACCGGAATAACCAGAAGTGCCTCAGGCATCCTACAAGCTCAAAATACTAACATGCTCTCGCAAACGGATAAAACTGCTATTATGAAGAAGATGGTTGGATTAGCTTATGATCTCAAAAAAGAACTAGAGAATAATAATCTGAATTCTTTTGGAGAAATATTGCATGAAAACTGGATACTAAAGACACAAATGGCGGGATGAATCACAAATCCCATGATTGATGAACGATATAACACAGCGAGAAGATCTGGTGCTATTGGAGGAAAAATACTAGGAGCAGGAGGCTGAGGATTCTTATTACTCTATGCCCCAAAGGAAAAACATCCAGATATTATAGAATCACTTCCGGAACTAAGACATGTACCTTTCGCATTTGATAATGAGGGAAGTACCGTTACTTTTTATAGCCAATAAAGTTAAAAAGAAACAATTATCAGCTTATTTATTATGTCTATCGTTATTATGCAAACACTTTTGGATGAACAGCGTATTATTGAGCATACGAAATCATACTACCAACGTCTCGCCAAAGCGATAGAGACCTTACCAGTAGCTGATGTCACAAAAGCAAATCAAATAATTATTGAAGCCTATAGGGATAGAAAAAGGATATTTGTAATAGGAAATGGAGGAAGTCATGCTACTGCATCACACTTTGTTGCAGATCTACTCAAAACAGTATTCGGGAAAGATCCGCTTCCTGGCATAACACAACATCCTTTCGATATAGAATGCTTATCCGACAACGTACCGACTCTTACTGCTACTGCAAATGATTTACCGGATGGGTATGATCACATCTTTTCGCTCCCCTTACAAGCAAAAGCATCAGCTAACGATCTACTATTAGTAATTACTGGAAGCGGCAATTCTAAAAATATTATAAAGGCACTCGAAGTAGCAAAAGCAAAGTGAGTAAAAACACTTGGATTTTTAGGGTTCACCGGAGGCAAAGCAAAAGAATTATGCGACCATAGCGTAGTTATTAGCTCTGATGATTATGGAGTGATAGAAGATATGCATTCTAGCTTGATGCACAATATCACGAATCATATAAAAATAGAACTTGCAGATAATACGTTTCGAACATCACTAAAAGCCCACGATCTCAACCCACAAAGTCTACTAAGTGGCATTAAAAATCAGACTCAGGAGCAATAAATTACTTTTAATCTCTTAAAAACCTATGACAGGCACAGTGAAATATCTTTTTTTAGACAGAGACGGAGTGCTCAATAAAAAAGCACCTGAAGGCGAATATATAAGATCTGTTAGTGAATTTGTCTGGATACCGGCGGCTCTTCAACTTCTAGAATATTGCTTCAAACATAAGATAAAAACCTATGTCGTGACCAACCAACAGTGAGTAGCAAGAGAAATTATGTCTTTGAAGGACGTGAACAATATACATGAGCATATGCAGAATGAACTTAAAGCTTTTGGAGGAAAAATTGACTGATTTTATGTTTGTCCTCACTTTCATGCTTCCTGATGTTTATGCAGAAAACCTAAACCAGGCATGATATTGCAAGCTATAGAGGATCATCCAGAGATCAACAAAGACGAATCTTTATTAATCGGAGATTCCGACACCGACATTCAGGCCGCTGGACGTGCAGGAATACCATCTTACAAGATCAAGTCAGATCAAATTGGAGATCACTTGGATGTTATCCTATCTCTTTTAAAGACTAGTACATAATAAACCAAACAAATTATTCAGATTATCATTTATTATACTCTTTAAGCATTTGAGAACATGAACTCTATGAAACCAATAGTTGTACTATGAGACGTAATGTTGGATGTATTCTACCATGGTCAAGTTGCAAAACTTAATCCGGAATCCTCCGCTCCCCTATTGAGCGTGAAAAGTGCAAAAAGCATAGAACACAAAATTGGTGGTGCAGGAAACGTTGCAAACAACATTGCAGCACTTGGCACGAAAACAATTCTTATAGGATGAGTAGGAAAAGATCTCTATGGAAACGAGATTAGAAATCTACTCAAACGTTCTTGAATAGGATTTGTAGGAGTAAAAATCCCGCATACTACAACCAAATCCAGATGAATTGATCATCGTGTCAGCTACCAACAAATATTCAGATTTGATATTGAAGATAAAATAAGTCTTTCTGACAAGCACAGAATGGAAATTATCAATGCCATAACGGATAGTAAATGTGAATATCTTGTTGTTTCAGATTATGAAAAGTGAATGATTGATAAAGAACTTATGGAGTTGGTTATCAAAGTAACCAAAGAACATGGTATCAAAGTAATCGTGGACGCCAAGCCAAACAATTTAGAGCTTTTTAAAAATTGCTTCCTGATCAAACCAAATTTCATGGAGTTCAAAACCATGATGGGAATAGACATTGCTAACGAAGATAAACCCATAGAGCAACATGGAAAAGCCTTTGTGAAAGAAATGCACAGTAATTTACTCGTAACAAGATGAGAGAAAGGTGCTACCTATATTACCAAAGCAGGTAAATGTTACCATCTCAAGACCGAAGCACAACAGGTCTTTGATGTAACCGGAGCCGGAGATACCTTTATCGCAGTATTGGCCTATGGATTGAATCAGGGTATGGATATTATTGATGCCATTAAATTAGGAAATAAGGCAGCAGGAGTCGTAGTAGGTAAGCCAGGAACCGCAGTAATCACCAAAGCGGAATTATGAATAGATTAAAACATATTATTTGAATTATTGTCTGAGCACATGAGAAACATAAAACCACTAAGCAATTTCTTCCAGGAAGCGATCAATACACAAACTTTGTTTATGGAAAATCGTAATAACCTGAATCTCTTACAAGATTCTATCGACGCAATTACGCAGTGTCTCCAAAACGGAGGAACGGTCTTTGCCTGTGGAAATGGAGGAAGTCATGCAGATGCAAATCACTTTATTGCGGAACTTACTGGTAGATACGAAGCAGAGAGGAAACCATTAGCGGGATACGTATTATGATCCAATCCTTCCCATATGTCAGCAGTGGCAAATGATTATGGCTACAACGAAGTATTTGCAAGAGAACTACAAGCACTGGGCAAAAAAGGCGACATACTCGTAGCTATCTCTACCAGTGGTAATTCCAAAAATGTTATCAAGGCAGTTGAACTTGCAAAAACACTGGGCATGAAAACCATAGGACGACTGGGCGGCAATGGAGGAGAATTGGCAAGGTCGGTAGATATACCAATTGTTGTACAAGCAGGTCCATTGATCGTGTCCTGAAAACAAACATTTCAAATACAAAATCTGCATAGCACTCTTATCCATGCGACCTGTAAATCAGTAGAGCAAGCTCTCGGATAGGACCCATATATTTCTTTTAATCTCTCATTTGTATGAGTATGAAAAAAGCACTTATAACCTGAATAACCTGACAAGATGGTGCATACCTAACGGAACTGCTCTTGTCAAAGTGATATGAAGTTCATGGTATCAAAAGAAGATCGTCCTCTCTTAACACTGCCAGAATAGATCATCTTTTCCAGGATGTTCACACCAAAGGGGCAAAACTTAAGTTACATTACTGAGATATGACCGATAGCAGCAATTTAATGCAACTTATTGCTCAGATTCAACCGGATGAAGTATACAATCTAGCTGCCCAAAGTCATGTTAAAGTCAGTTTTGATGCACCCGAATATACTGCCAACACTGATGCACTGGGCACACTCAGACTCTTGGAGGGCATCAGAAGCAGTGGTCTAGCGGAAACAACTAAATTCTATCAGGCCTCTACCTCTGAAATGTATGGCGGAATGTGATTTAATATGCCCGATGCGGGTTACAACGAAAACTCACCCTTTTATCCCAGATCTCCTTATGGAGTAGCAAAACTATATGGTTACCGGATAACAGTAAACTACCGTGAAAGTTATAATATGTTTGCATGCAATGGTATTCTTTTCAATCACGAATCGCCCATTAGATGAGAAACGTTTGTTACTAGAAAAATCACCAGGGCCGTCGCTCAAATCCACTTATGATTATCAAATAAACTCTATATAGGAAATATTGACGCACAAAGAGATCGGTGACACGCAAAAGACTATGTCTATGGTATGTGGCTTATGCTCCAACAAGACAAACCGCAAGATTATGTATTGGCCACAGGGAAAACCACTTCCGTAAGAGAGTTTATCAATCTTGCTTTCAAGCAAATAGGTATTGATATTGTACGAAAAGGAGAGGGAATTAATGAAAAATGATATAATAGCCTGACAGGAGAAGAACTTATAGAGATCGATCCTAGATACTTTAGACCTGCTGAAGTTGAGGTATTGCTTGGTGATTCTACAAAAGCAAAAACAGAATTATGATGGGAGAATAAACATTCACTTGAAAAGCTTATTGAAGAAATGGTGGCATCAGACTTACATTTCTTCCAAAAACAAAAAGTACTACAGGAGAACGGATTCGAAACAGCTCACTCTATGGAATTTGAGCTACCATCAAACCTGACTAAAATGATGATTTCAAATCCAGCTACATAGTGATCCATTTGATTAACTCATATGACCATGTTTATAGACGATGAAACATACGCAAATATACTTCACAATGTCGTAATACCCACTGTGGATCTGATTATAATAAATAAACAAGGCAATGTTTTATTGGGATTGAGAAACAACGATCCTCTCAAGGGAGTATATTATATACCCTGAGGAAGAATACACAAATGAGAAACGATGGTTCAAGCAGCAAAAAGAAAAGCAAAAGAAGAATTGGGACTCGATATCAATGCTGATAAACTACAGTCTGTGTGAACCTACGATGATATCTTTAGCAACTCTGCATTTGATTGAGTAAGTACTCACTGTATACCAAGTACTTTTATCTATCAACTCAATTGAGACGAAGAACAGCAGCTAAAAGTAGCTGATATACAACACAAAGATATACAATTTTTTAATTCCAATGACCCCACACTACATCCCTTTTTACAGAAAAGACTGCAAACTATAGACTCTATTTACCACATTTTCCCTTAATCATGGCCATAAAACTCATCAAATCCTCTTTTATGCATGAAGAACAAACAAAGCAAAAATTGTGTGACTTTATCACCAATGCACAGCAACTCAGTATTTGAACATATTGTAAAAAGTTTGAGTCTTTGTTCGCACAATGGCAAGGGAGCAAGTATTGTGTTTTTTACAATAGTGGTAGTTCTGCCAATCTAGCTCTCATACAGGCCATGCTCAACCTGGGTCAGCTGAAAAAGTGAGATAAAGTATGATTTTCTGCATTGACACGAGCAACCAACGTAATGCCATTAATTCAATTAGGTCTTGTGCCAGTACCAGTGGATATAGAGCTCGACACACTCAATGTATCAGTTCAGACCTTACAAAAAACAGACGGCATAAAATGCCTCTTTCTTACTAATCTCTTGGGACGATGCGATAACATCGATGAAATTTCAGATTATTGTCACAATAACAATATTATCCTTCTGGAAGATAACTGTGAATCTATGGGCAGTATATACAAGTGAAAAAAGTTGTGAAATTATGGCTTAGCAGGAACATTTTCCACCTATGTGGGACATCATATGTCTACTATAGAGTGAGGTATGGTTTGTACGGACGACAGGGATCTCTACAATATGCTCATCATGACAAGGGCACATGGACGAGATAGAAATATGAATGCTGAAGATCAAGAAATAATCAGAAAACAATATGGAGTAGATGGTAGCTTTTACTCAAAATACACTTTTTATACATTGGGATACAACCTCAGACCAAATGAAATAACCTGATTTATCTGATGTGAACAAGTGCAATATTTGGATGAAATCGTACAAGTAAGAGAACAAAATGCAAAACACTTCGTACAAGCAATAAATACAAATCAAGACTTCCACGAACTAAAAATAGATCACCTAGAACTATTTTCCAATTTTGCTATACCAGTAGTCTGCAAAAGCTCAGAAGTATTCCAATCTTATAAACAAAAATTTGAAGATGCAGGAGTGGAAATCAGACCCATTGTTGGATGAGATTTAACCCAACAACCATTCCGAACACAACTCTATGGCCAAAGCAGTGAAAAAACAAATGCCCGCTATGCTCATGAGCAAGGATTTTATTTTTGAAATAGCCCAGAATACACACAGGACGAGATAGGAATACTCCTAGGACTTCTCCAAGCTCAAGATACAAGCTTTATATCTACACCTGACATTATTGCTCGCAGAGAGGCTGTAACAAAAGAACAGAACTAGCATTATATACTGTACAACATACAAATATACCAAATAATATATTGATAATACATTTTTTATGATTATAGAAATAATATTTTATAATTATAGATTTTCCATATGAAAGATTATAATAAATTGCCTCACATGTATAGGCCAACAAACGAGGAGCGAGAAGGCTACAAGCAACGAAAAATGAATGAGCTCAGCAGAGACACTGGTCGATTTGATATCGGGGATCATCAAATGATTTGGAATGGAATTGAAAAGGATTTTCTGACATCAGCACTTGCCAGTGCAGATACTTATAGCAGATTAATGGATACGGGTATATTTGTGCGAGAACGCTTAAGAGATATACCAGGGTTACACAAAGATGAACTAATAAGAGTACTGGATATCACAAAACAAAACAGGTCGTTTGTTGATCAGTATTATATCCCAGCGATAGAAGTATATAGACAAAATATGGATCAGCTAGCAGTGGTCACATCCACATTTTACAAAGACAATGCTGAGGGCCATACGAGATCTCAATTAGCTCTTCAATCTGGTAAAAATGCATCGTGGTGTGGGCTCACATCTGTTGCGATTGACTGAGGATCTAATGAGCAATTTCTCAGACAAATACAAAGGATACCTGGTATGAACATTATCAACAGCAAAAACTATCCCCAAGCGAACAACATGGGAGCCGAAAGAAGAGTGGCCTTGCAATATGCCTTAGAGAATTTCCCCAATATACCGTACTTTCTACGAGTCGAGCCAGAAAAAGACGATCTATTGACAGTATATAATCTATGACCTATGGTTGAGCATATGTCTGAGCAACAGTACGATGTTATTGTGCCACAAAGGTCAGAAACAAGTAAATTCACACTGCCAATCTTTCAAGCCCGAACAGAGCGTAGAGCAAACAAAGCTCTTTACAACCTAATGCAGAACCAACAAGTCTCAGATCCCAGACCGAGTGCGGCAGAATCCATGGATTACTTTTTTGGGCCGAAGCTCATGTCACGCGATGGTGCAAAAGATATGCTCGATTACAATGGCACTTCACGAGATGGGATTGTATTACCTGCTATCGTTTCTTTCAAAAAAGGCAAAAAGGTATGATCATACGAAGTAGACTACTACTATGATCCAAAACAAAAAGCATTGGAAGAATGAAAGAGCGGCAATGTACAAATAGACGAAACAACCAAAAAACAATATATGAAAAAAAGAATAGAACAATATCAGTTTATTCTCAATCAAGCGAAAACCCTCTTTCTTGCAATGGAGAAATAATAAGTTATAAATTGCCTTCTTTCACAAAAGATCTATTCTGCGAAATAGGTTTTTTATTATCTACTTACTCCTTATGAATCACGATGCAAAGATATATGTCAGCTGACACAGAGGTTTGGTTGGTAGTGCGATTGTAAGGCATTTACAACAGGAATGATATAATAATCTGATCCTCAAAACGCATGCAGAATTAGATCTTCTTGACCAAGCACAAGTCAGATTATTTTTTGATACTGAAAAACCGGAATATGTGATTTCTTGTGCAGCAAAAGTAGGCTGAATAAAGGCAAATATGACTTATCCAGCAGATTTTTTGTACCAAAATTTGCAAATGCAAAACAATATTATCCGATCAGCACATCAAGCCGATGTAAAAAAGTTGCTCTTCTTGGGAAGTAGCTGCATCTACCCTAGAGGATGCCCACAGCCCATGAAAGAAGAATATCTGCTGGACGGGAAACCCGAACCTACCAACGAAGGCTATGCATTGGCGAAAATCGCAGGCATGAAGCTCTGTGAAACTATCTACAATCAATATGGGCAAACATTTATTTCGTGCATGCCTACAAATATCTACGGACCTGGAGATAACTTTTCACCAGAAAGTTCACATGTCATACCAGCTCTGATACAAAGGATGCATCATGCAAAAGTGAATAATCTTCCCGAAGTAGTCATACGAGGCAGTGGGGAAAGCAGAAGAGAATTTCTATATGTGGATGATCTTGCACAAGCTATCGTATTTCTTACAAAACATTATAACGAAAAAGAATTTTTGAATATAGGAACCTGAGAGGATGTTTCCATCAAAGAAGTCGCCTTTATGATCAAAGAAGTTGTTGATTACGCTGGTGGATTAATTTTTGATGTTAGCAAACCAGATGGCATGCCTAGAAAACTGCTTGATGTAAGCAAAATAAATAAACTAGGACGGGAAGCAACGACGCCCTTATATGACGGATTGCAAAAAAGTTACGAGTGGTATCTTGCGAATAAATAATTACTAAAAGTTCTTGACGAAGAGATTATTAGACTGATTTTCATGCACTCAAAAAAAGTACTCTATATCAAAGCACAAGGACTAGGAGACATGATTTCCGGTATACCCAAATTACTGGAACTCAAACAACAAGGATATGAAGTGCATCAAATATTCTATGATGTTAGATATCTCAGTGCATTTGTAAGCGGAGAACAAAAGAGATTATTCAGAAAGCTGCCCATGGGATCTACATGATGGCTGCGATTTTTGGAATTATTGCAAAAAAGCAAATTGGTCGACAGCATATTTTTCATACCCTATGGTTTTTTCTCATTGCTTTGGTTTTTAATCAAAAACTTCAGAAAGTTTGATGAAGTTATAATCCCTATCAAAACAAGGAATGCTCTGATTATAGGATATATAGTCTGAAAGAAAGTAACCTGTATCTTTGAACATGTGAATGATACAAAACCAGGACGCACTATTATTGAATGAGAGATAGGATATAATCCGGGATCCCTCTATCAATATCACAATCTAGTAGCTTTCGAAGAAGAATCGTATCATGGCTTGCCACAAAAGTATGTTGCTATTTACACCAGTGTTTGGGAAAGAAGCATGGATGCAGATGAACGAGTCAAAGTGATGAATTACCTATTAGATCAAGGTTTTGCCGTAGTAATTTTGGGAGGAGATAGGGAAAGACGGTTTACACAAGCACTGGAAAGTCACGACATCTACAAAAGAATTATCAACCTTATGGGTAAAACCAGTATCAAGCAAGCAATTTCTATCCTCAAGCACTCTCAAGCAAATATTTTGTGCAATGGATGAATGATGCGAATAGGCAATCTTGTCCATAAAAACAATATTAACATACATACCGTTAGTGCGTTTTTAATGGAAGCCACTGTGGACAATATACACTCTTATAATCTCAGGTTATATGAATATCCCCAGTGTCAACCTTGTGAAGCTTCGTCACTCCCACAGCAGCTGAGAATACCGAAATGCGTATTTTACAATACGGACAGAGAAGGTGAATGTAGAAAAGTTACTACTGCCTATGCAGTTATTAAACACATAAAACTCATTTTACCAAACTCAACTCATTCACAAACATAAATTTACCAAATATATTATCATATTATGATCATAGTGAAATTGATTGCATGACATGGGAATCAGATGTTTCAATATGCTACCGCAAGAGCTCTGGCTATAAAACACAATACCGATCTCTACATTGATACAGATTGGTTTTATCACAATAAATTAGATTATCTGAATTATAGATTGCAGCATTTTAACATTCAAGCAAAAGTTGCCACAAAAAAAGAGAAACCACGATACGCGATTCTGCGGAAAGATAAAATTCTCCATACATTGCGATATCCCATCAATTTAATTGTCAAAATTTTGCATCCAAGGCATTTTATAGAAAACAAACGTCATCCGCTTATTCATCCTTGAATGTTTGATTTTAATCCCACAACGCCCACACTCAGTGACAATACATATCTGGAATGATTTTGGCAAAGCGAACATTATTTCAAAGACGTAGAAGATATAATCAGAAAAGACTTCACACTCAAAGAACCTATATCTGATCCAGAGAATTTGCAAGTAATGGAACTTATGAGTAAAACCAATTCAATAAGTTTACATGTCAGAAGGTGAGATTATGTAGGATCAGCACTGGGTGGAATATGCGATAAGGCTTACTATGAAAAGGCTATTGAGTTTATAAAAAGCAAAGTCCAAGATCCAGTTTTTTTCATTTTCTCAAACGATATACAACGATGTAAAGATAATCTGAATACCTGAGACACAAGCCACTTTATTGATTGAAACAAAGGAGAAAATGCTTATAAGGACATGATTCTCATGTCTTATTGTAAACATAATATCATTGCCAACAGTAGTTTCTCACGACGAGGAGCTCGGCTCAATACTAACCCCAATAAAATAGTCATCGCTCCGACCAGATGGCATCAGACTATGGAATACAAAGATACAGTACCCTCAGAGTGGATCAGATTATAAATCACCTGTATTTAGTTTACTTCGCTACAGCATCTTATGTTCTTATTGGATTTTCACAGATACTATCACGAGATTTATCCAAATGACCTACATCTCAAAAGAGAGCTTCGATACTATATCAGCAAATATCGTGTCATTAGCAAAGTCCTGCAATATATCAAAAGCAGTAATAAAAAGCATTTCAAAGTATGTGATATAGGTGGATGATATGGGTACGACGATATGTTACTCAAAAAGTTGGCAAGCATATATTATCCGGATGTCGTGATTGATATAGATGTACTAGATCCTACCACTGATTTTTATAATACTGTACATCATCTCGGGGAATCAGATATCAGCAAACAAAGTAAAATAAACTACATTGAGGAATCGTTTCTTACTTTTGATACAAAAGCAAGTGCCGAACAATATGATATTATATTGTGTTGTGAAGTAATTGAGCATCTCTGGACCTCTGAGCAAGAAGTCTTTTTTGCAAACTTCAATCGTATACTCAAAAAGGGAGGAATTATCGGCATCACCTGTCCAAATGGATCAGCTATGTTTAAGGGTCTATATGGAATCTACACACGATTTCGCAAACAAGATCATATTTTTGAGGCAGAGTTTCACTATCGCTATAGTCATATCGGGGTACCGACGGTATTCCAAGTATTAGGGTTATTCCAAAGAAAAGGGTTTCAAGTACATCACTTATACGCCACCACCCCGCTAAGTTCTACCAAGGCGACTCCATTAAGCATTGTTCTCAATAAGATATTTGAAGCATGTAAATACATCAATCTTTTTTTCTCCACAGACGCAGTCTATATTGCTACCAAAAAACATGCACTTGAGGAGAAGAAATGGTATAATGACTCTTCTATCGTATTGGATACACACACCGAGTTGAACAAGAAAGTTCTCCAACCTTCGTAAAATATCTTATTATTCTTTATATTACCACTATGTCTAAAAAACTTCACTTATGATGCTGATCCGATGCAAAACCGGGATATATCAACCAGGATATCATTAAATTCCCGGGAGTAGATTTGGTTTTTGATCTTGATAACTTCCCCTATCCATTTGACGAGAACTCTTTGGATGAAGTTTACTCTGCACATGTTCTTGAGCACGTTACCGATCTCGGAAAAGTTATGGAAGAAATGACTAGGATTTGTAAAAACGGTGCCGAGATCAAGGTTATCGTGCCCTATTTCGCAAATCCAGGTACTCGAGCAGATTACACGCATAAAAGAGGGTTTACGACTGCGACCTTCATCTATTTTCACCCAGACTTTCCCTATAATCATAATGCGAGTATTTTAGTCAAAGATTATAGAATTCATTTTTTCTGGAACAGGAAGAAGTTTTTACATTCGGCAATGATTAATCGGATACCAGATTTTTTCATCAATCTTTTCCCTAGGTTTTATGAGAGATTTTTCGCATACATACTTCCGGCCGCGGAAATTCATTACTTACTTGAAGTAAAAAAATAATGCACAAAAAAGTTTCTATCATAGTATTGAATTATAATGGATTGAAGTTCAATCAGGACTGTCTCGATTCAATATTGAAACAATCATACAGGGACTTCGAAATACTTTTCGTAGATAATAATTCCAGCGATAGCTCCCTACAGCAGGTTCAAACCCATTACACAAAACAAATACAAGAAGGGAGCATCAAAATTATTGCGAATAAACAAAATGATGGATTTGCTGAAGGAAATAACATTTGAGTAACACATGCGTCTCCAGAATCAGATTATATTTGTCTATTGAATAATGATACTATTGTTGACTCAAATTGGCTTTGAGAATTGGTAACATGCATAGAATCCAATCCAGAACTAGGAGCAGTTTGAAGTTTGATACTAGACAAATGATTTGAAGAACAAACAAAAGAGCTCTTCTTCAAACAAAAGAAAGTTGGGGTTAACAATTATATCATGGAGCCGGTATTAAGAACTATTAGCGAAAAAGAGATAGAAAACGGAGTAATTTACACGACAGGGTTGGGATGATGCAGTCTGTTGTATAAAAAGAAGCTCATCTCAAAACCCTTTCCCTCATTTTACTTTGCTTATGGAGAAGATACCTATCTTTCATTTTGTCTTATCTTGAGTGGACACAAGCTCGCAATCTGCACTACATCTCTCGTACACCACCTCGGATCAGGAAGTTTTGGTAAAAAAGTCAGCTTACTCAAAGCATTCCACGGAGCCAAAAATCAGCTTATCAATATATTATTATTTCATAGTACCAGCAATGCCATCAAGTTGATGCCTGTTTACTTACTGTATCAACTCGTGAAAATTGGCAGCGGAAGTCCGTTTACCAGAATAAAGGGATTGTTAAAAGCTATTGCACGATGTTTTGGTCATAACCAAGAAATCCAGGAACAAAAACAACGCATACAAGCTGTCAAAACTATACCCTATCAGGACTTCACTAAACAACTATCCACTAAAGTATTTGATAATACCTACTTTTTAACAATGCCCCGTTACCAATTACGAATCATGAACAGCCTCAACAAGATTTGCAAACTTTACTTTAACCTACTGTCAATCAAGTAATGACCAGAAAAATAAAACAGCTTATTCTCAAATATCTCAAATCTAAAATGATCCGAAGCATCATCGTATTTTTTGCAAAAGTATATAACCATCTCATACGTGCTTTGAGGATTTTTTCATTTGGAGGATTTTTCGTAGGACCACCCGCTATTTGGAATAGGCCCACCAAGGAACGATGTGAGAACTACAATCATCAGCACAAAGATAGCAAAGCCCTCTATCACAAAGTGTATGATGCCCACACAATTCATATAGAAAAACAGGCAAACACAGTTAACCAAATACAAGCAAGACACAAAGAAGTGTTAAAATATACTCAGGAACCACAGTACGAACAATTTGCTGCAAGCATCCCAAACGGAAAGATAGTAGGAACTTACACCAACCTCACACCAGATTATAAAATCTTGCAAGATGGCTCTTGGTATTTAGATAGTGACCTTTACGGAAATCCTTATACCTACCAAGTCTATTTATGAACATTTATAAAAAATAATCAGACTATCGCATTATTATCAAGCAATGACTCTTTCAAAAACTATTGGCATCGGATATTGTATGCACTTCCCAAGTTTCACTTGTTTCAAAGGTCTGGTATTGAAATTGATATGTACGCAACAGATTATCACTCTAAGTTCAATAAGGAATCACTAGAACTCTTGGGAATCCCCAAAGATCGTATCATTGTGCTCGATAGCACTTCACGCATTCAAACAAAAAATCTTGTCATCGCAAGCACCCCAACCCTACTGGGCAATGTACCTCAGTGGACCATTGATTTCTTGCAATCCACCTTCGTGTCACAAGAAGCTACTCAGAAAAAAAACACTAAAAGGATATTGATCTCCAGAATAACTAATAGGAAAATTGCGAATGAAAAAGAATTATTGACCTACCTTGAGCCATTGGGATTTGAAAGAGTAGTGCTGGATACTATGTCCGTGAAAGAACAAGCTAACTTATTCAATAGCTGTGAAGTAGTAATCTGACCTCATGGAGCAGGTCTGGTGAATATTCTCTTTTGTCGTCCTTGAGCGACCGTCATTGAACTCCAACACGAAGATACCGTAAAAGGTCACATCTACGCAGTATCCAATTCTTGCCGTTTAAACTACGCTTATATAGTCGGTGATGCTATCAAAGATAATAGTAAAATTGAAATGGATAAAGATATGCATATACCCTTAGAAAGCCTACAGGCAACTCTGAAAATGATGCATGTATCATAATGATTTAATTCATATATGTTAAAAACACAGGCATATCATACACCTGTGTTTTTATTTTTTGTAAGCAGTCATAATCTGATTATATTTGTTTATGAAAATGTTTTTACTTCAGTAAACTTAGCACCGATATCTACACGACTAATATCATCCTCAGATGCTCATGCGAGATCTTTTATGTTAATAAACTCGATACCTCCGTCCACAAGATGTTGGTTGTTCCTAATGATATCTTCAGCAAAGTTCCAAGCCAATATAACGACCGCATTTGGTTTATCTGCAGCAATAGCATCTTTGCTTTTG
Organism: uncultured Candidatus Peribacteria bacterium; assembly: GCA_964563595.1. Classification (GTDB taxonomy): domain Bacteria; phylum Patescibacteriota; class Gracilibacteria; order Absconditabacterales; family Absconditicoccaceae; genus CALMFT01. The sequence continues at coordinate 37,112 of CAZLWR010000004.1, forward strand.
ATCGGTATAGTAACTCCTGGCATTACTTTGTTGTGTTTGAGACTATTATCTTCAACAATATAATCCAAGATATCTGTGGATACGCCATAATAGTTCAAAGCCGTAGTTGCCTTTGCGGGAGATCCGTATCCAACAATCTTAGCATATTTAGATTTAAGGTTTTTCAGATTATTATTGGTATTTTTCTTCATAGTTTCGATTCTTTTCCCGAAGTCTTGATATGTTTCATAGTTCAATAATCCAAATTCTTTTTCTTTCATCAAGAACTGATTGACGCTGTTATCAATAGGATAACCCTGTCTTTGAACATATACTCTGATAGAACCACCATGAGTATTAATATGCTCTACCTTGACCACGGATAAGTTCAATCTATTGAAGAAATTATTGATAGAGGTTACGGACCAATAATTGACATGCTCATGATAGATATTATCAAAAGTCAGATCCTTGATCGTATCCAATAAATATTGAACCTCTACGATGAAAGTACCATCTTCTTTGAGCAGTTTGAAAGCATCTTTCGCAATAGCTTTCACACCGTCAGAATGTGCAAATACATTTGATGCAGTTACTAAATCTGCTTTCCCTTTTGTTTCGATAATAGAATCGACCACTTGTTCAGTGAAATAACTTTGTATAGTTTCGATACCATTGCCGTTTGCTATATCAGCAACGTTCTTTGCTGGTTCCACACCAAGTATTTTTACATTTCTTTCTTTGAGCGGCTTAAGGAAGATACCGTCATTGGATCCAATATCTACGACCAATGAATTGGCATTGAGTTTGAAATCATTGATAAACTGAACAGCAGCGTTTTCAAAATGATCTCTAAATGACTTCGCAGTTGAAGAAACATAGAGGTAATTATCAAACATTTTTTGAGGCGGTACTACTACTGACAGCTGACAATTGTGGCATTGTGGACAGTAATCCATTTCCAACGGAAACATCTCAGGCTTGTCGTTCAGATTATCTAACAAATTATTTGCCAAAGGAGACATACCCAAAGAAACTACTTTTTTCATCTTGGTATTCGCACAAGATCTGCATTCTTTTTTGTAGTTAGCAATAAGAGATTGTCTGAGATCCTCGTCTACAATAACACTCGTGATCGTATGTTCACCAAAATTCTCATGTTCTCTTTCTCCTCTTACTAAGTTCAACAAGATTGAATCTTTGGTAAACACCATCGTATGAGCCACATTTGGTTTAGTGATGATCATATCTCCTGGTTGTGCCAATTGCGTAATCAACGGAGCGTTTGGTTCAGAAAGATCTTTGTGTACAGAGATATATTCACCCGTAATAAGTAATACTTTTTGTTCTTGTACAGGATGATAGTGATTTGCTCTGATTACACCTGCTTTTGATTCAATATATCCAATCCAGTTGATTGGTTCAGTCAGCTCATAATTACTGATCTTACCTCTATAATCGATAAATTCTTTTGTTCCTTGTTCGATATATTCCATATCTGGATGCTTAGAAGTAGCCGACCAATTCTTGATCATTTGTTTAATACTGTCTCTTACATTGTATCTAAACTTAAAACCAGTTGATAATAATTTCTTATTGGAAAGCGTATATCCTGCATTTGGAATTTCATCATCTGTAGCAATGAGTTGGAGTTTTGGATTGAACTCTTTACAGATCTCTGCAACTTGTTTGACCGTCACAATCTCATTAGTACAATGATAGATTTCTCTATGGAGAGGCTGCTCAGCCACAAACTTAAGACATCTTGCGACGTCAAATACAGATACCAAACTCTTATATTGGACGCCTCCAGCAAACATTTTGATTGTTCCATTTTGAGAAGCTATTTTGGAAAAAAGATTTGGCATAATGTTGATACGCGTAGTATCATTAGAGTAACCATAATTGGAACCTAGCCTTAATACCACGAAATCCTTATCTGATGCAGCTAAGTCTTTTTCCGATTGCACCTTACCAGTTGAGTAAGTAAGCATAGGCGTTGGCTCTACTTCCTCCGTAATATCGAACACAGCACGATCAAATCCTTCATACACTACATGCGTAGAAGGGAAAATAATTTTACAATGTGCCGGAGTATATTTGATGATGTTTCTTGTACCCATAACACCTACTTCTGCTATTTGTTTATCTTTTTCTGACCCTGATTCTGTTTTGGTGTAAGCAACATCGGTAATTCCAGCTAAATGATGAACAATATCTGCATCTCACAATACTTTAGCCATCAGAGTTTCGTCCATAATATCACCATGAATGAAATCAATGCCTCGATCTCTCAGTTCTTTAACTCTTTCGGATACAAATCTATTATCTACCACTACAACGTTTTTAAACCTTGTTTCACCTGAGTAAAGTCTACAAAGTTCAGTGCCAATATACCCGATTCCACCAGTAATTACTACTTTCTGCATCCTATATATTTTTACTATATAAAAAAAATAACGAATCTTTGTTACGCATTCATGACCTTATCATACTTCATATGTTAGCCCGAATTTGCTCTAATAAATAAGGACATGAGATATAAGTATTGTAAAATTAAGTTCAATCATCTTACCTATTATCCTCTTTACAAGCCATAAGTAATAATATGGTTGCAATATCTAATATGCAAAAAATGCAACCTTTATGTTGCATCCCTACTATTAATTGTAAGCACTAGTGCCAATATCTACTAAGTATTCTTGGTAGCTTGTACAATAGTTACGTGATGATCGAAAGCTGGCTTTTGCTCTCTGATGAGAACATCTCTGTGAATATTAAACACCCCTTCGAATATCCCTCTTCATGGAAATGGATAAAAGTGTTTTCCTTGATAAAATATCTTCTCTACATTGAAATGCTGTTTCACAGAACCCACAAAAGTGTTGGTATCAAAATTGGTAACATGGTAAGTGTTTTTCACCAACTCGCCTTTATAATTTGGTGTGGACATAAGCAATACCCCACCCGGCTTGAGTACTCTATGTATTTCATCCAAAAAATGGTGATATTCTACAATGTGTTCAATAGTCTCAAAAGAAATGACTACATCAAACATATTATCTGCGAAAGGTATCGTCGTGCCATCACCTACGGTATAGGTAAGATTGGGAAGAGTATATTGCTTTTGGGCAAGCTCTACCGATTCTTTATCAATATCCACTCCATCGATTTTTTGAGCAACTTGTGCCAATGTATAAGTGCCATATCCCGTACCACAAGCGATATCCAAAACCACCTTATCCTTACAAATCGGTTTTGCCAAATCATATCTTGCCAGATGGTCAGCAAATCTCAAATCAAATTTCCACTGCTTTTCCTCTACTCTTTCACCAGTAAACTTCATCACCACTTCATAAGAATATAAATAAATTATAAGCTGAACAATAAATACTCTCTATTTCTTTTTAGAAACTAACTTTTTGTATTCGTGATATACTGCAGATGATACACTTTCTCGCGTATATTCTGCCAACACTTTTTTATAACCATTTGCTGCTAGTTCATCTCTTTTTGCTTCGCTCATGGTCAGCAACTTTTCTATAGCTGCCTGTAATTGCTCTACGTTACCAGGTTCACAAAGTACTCAGGTAGTTTCATCTACCATATCTTTTACGTCTCCCACGTCAGTACCGATAACAGGCATACCGCAAGTAAATGCCTCCGGTATAACAATAGGCTGTCATTCGGCCAAAGAAGGTAATATGAATATATGATTTTTCTTAAATTCCTGTATGACAGCTTCGCCTGTTTTAGCACCCAAGAGAACCACATACTTCTTCAGGTTATTTTTATCTATCATATCTTGCAAACTTTCACGTAAACCTCAATCCCCTACAATATTCATATGAAAATGATATTCATCCAAAAGCTTTCTATCAATGTTTGCTATAGCCTTGATCAAGAATTCCAATCACTTCTGCCAATCCAGTCTCCCCACAAACAAAAAATTCGTTCCCGAGTGCTTTTCCTCCGGCTTCTCACGATGAAATCTGTGAGTATTAATTCCGGGGCGGATAATTACAATGTTTTTGTTGCGATTGGGATAATTGAGCACTTTACTGGAAACAGATATTTCACAATCATAGCGCAATCGGGTTATCAAAAATTTCTCTGCATAATAAAACAGATTTTTTTTGTTTACATCCAGGTGCATGCTTCCATGAACAGTATAAACTGTTGGAATATTCAATAATTTACCTACAATAACTGCCGGGATACCCGCAAGCAAGGCGTGAGCATGTATCACATCATATTTTTCTTTTTTGGCTTTTTTGTATAAAAACCAGCTCGTTGTTATCAAACATATAAGTCTATGAAACGTAGAAAAGAACTTTGCAGCCGGACCAACTCTCCATACTCTGATTTTACCACCGTCCCGCACCTCATCCTTATCTACAACTGCCCCATCATCAGCGATAATACTTCTCGTAAATACATCAACAGTACAATGATGATCCTTTACGAGATATTCAGATAAAAATTTAGCATAGAGCTGTCATCATCCTACTATTGGCTCCCGTCCTTCAGTTAACATTGCTACTTTCATGGTGTACGAATTATTTGCAAATAAATAGATTCCATATGTTTTACGCATGTACTTCGTTCAAACTTCTTAGGACTAATTTCTTGGTACAATCATTTTCTACTGTTATCTATGGCTTCAATAATATTCTGCGTATTCCCGGGTTCTACAAATTGAACTTTACCGTAGACCACCTCAGGAATTGAAGCGACATTGGTAGTTACCAGCGGTTTTCACATGGCACAGACCTCACTCACTGCGAAACCAAATCACTCTGCACGGGTAGGCAATATAACAACATCGGCCAGTTGAATCCGATTTCTTAGTTCGTCTCTTGGTACTGAATCGATCCAAACAATATGTTTTTCTAACTTATGTTTAACAATGTATTTTTCAATCTCAGCTACCGAAAAGCTATTTTTCATACCCAATATAGTACTGGGTTGCGATCTTGGTGCAATAAAGATCTGAATATAATCTGAATGCTGGCGTACAATACCGGCTATACTCTGCAGCACCGTATCAAATCCTTTGGCCAAGCCCAGTCTTCAAAAATATAATCCAACATACTTTCCTTCTAGTTCGTATCTTTTTCTCAATGCTTTGATATGTTCGCTATCGGTCTTTTTACTATCTCGAAATATATCATCAATACCATTATAGACCGTCTTGAGTTTATCATCTTGTATACCATACATGAGCCTCAAGCAATTTTTGGTGTAATTACTCACACAAATATAGTGACCAAATCTGCATATATTCATGATAAACCATTCATATAGGAAGTTTACCCAGCCCATTCGACCCACGAAATGAAACCACAGTTTACCATAGACTTCATGTACGGTCAAAACGGTTTTGAGTCAGCTTATTTTTCCTATAATCCAGGTAGGTATAACGCTAAAAAAAGTAGCACCATGCACAAAGTCTATTGCTCATCCTACACTATGTTTGTTTTTAGATGTTCTTATAAGATTGATTGCCTTGATAATAGATCGTCGTTGAAAATTGATTCTAGCTGTTCACACTCTTATTACTCTTACTCCATCAATATCTTCCTCTTTTTCCAATGTTTTATTGAATCTAGATGTAATGACGGTGACATGATGCCCTTCGCCAACCAAACCCCTCGTTAACTCATAAAACAAGGTCTCCCCTCCTCAGATATAAGGAAAAAAGTGGTCCAGGACAAACAGGATATGAAGTGATTTCTTGGCTGTAGACATACAAAAACCCTATTAGAAGAGCAAAAACTAGTTTGTACAATATACATATCTCATTCATTATCAAATAAAAAGTGAGCCGGCATATTGTCATATGTTTGTCAGTTTTTTTCTTAAATGACAAAACTATATCAGCGCCGTCCAAAAATAAAGAATAATCTGAAACACTACTTTAGCAATAACAAGTAGCAAATGACATTTTTATCCACAAATCATTATCCAGGAGATCCTATTGTTCAAAGTTATTTTCGTGACCATGGAAAAGTCACTATAGCCATTCATCAACCAGGCTATCACAGATATAGTTGATATTTCTACAAAATGCTATTGTCAGATATATTCGTATCACTAGACACCGTACAATTTGTAAAAAGAGAACGACAGAACAGACAGTTGTTTTTTTACGATGATGCCCTGAGACGACTTAGCCTACCAATTAACAATGGCAGAACTCCCATTCAAGAAAAGAAACTTATTGATCCGTCTACTCTCCAAGCCCATTGGGAAATTATACAAAGGATCTACAAACATACACCTTTTTTCGCTCACTACCTAGAGCAATTTGAAGTAATTTATAAAGAGCAACGGGAATATCTCAATGATCTTTGCGATGCACTGATTCTAACCTGTAAAGAAATATTGGGAATATCTACCCTGTACCTCAGAGCAAGCAACTTCTATCAAGCTCATCAAGAGATCAAAAAAGGAGAACTCATCGGTGATATTATCCACCAGCTTGTCGGAACTCACCATCTAGATAAAACCATCTATTTGCCAAGGGCTGCAAGTAGCAATGATAGTGAGTTTTATCTCAATCAAATATTTGATGAATCGGGTCTCACAGAAGAGCAAAAAATAAAAAATACCTGAATTGATGTTTCATATTATGAATTCTCGCATCCTATTTACAAGCAACATCAACTACACAATCAGTTTATACCTTATCTGAGCATCATTGATCTGATTTTTAATCATGGTCCGCAAGCAAGACATATCCTTGAACAATCAGGAACAAAGTTACAACATTTATGTCATATTACTCCCTCATGAAATCCTTACTTTCAAAAATCCCCATCGAATGAGATCTATCATGTGCAACATTCACCAACATGATACAAGCAAACCACTACGCCGATCAGCTCGTAGATGTCATCAATAGAAACTTCCCAGATTATCAACAAAAACTAACTCGTGAAACACTACTAGAGGGAAAGAAAAATCTTGATGATGGTCAGGTAGTGGATCTCAGCCAAAGACGAAATAAGACAAGCGTGGCACTGCTGCAGTGAGAAGAAATAGTGTGATTTGGTATAGGAGTGCGTGAGGCATTTATCCAAAATAACACTACAATTCCAACACATAGAGGTTTCTTTTCGCACGTAGCGGTTGACACGCCATACAGAGGCAAAAATTCATTATTTTTGTTGATGAGCATTGTAGAGCTATTGTTTAAATCCTGAGTATCTCAAATAATCTGATCGACTTCAGTACTCAATCATCATGCAGATACTTTGTATGCAAAGATTGCAAAAGAAAAAATCCTGACCGATGATGGACTACGATACAAGTACAGCTATGATACACATTGTTTTGAATCTTGAAGAAAACTTATAGCAAGTATTCCTAAATATCAGCAAGCTATCACGGCTCTTTTATCTTCTTAAATAACTACGCACATGAAAATCCTTATTATTGCGGCTCACCCAGACGACGCAGAAATCGCTATGGGTATGAAAATTCAAGACCACCTTACTAAGGGAGATTATGTCCATATTCATTGTTTATCACAAGGTTGATATTATGGAGATCATATGAAAGAAATCAGAATGCAAGAATGTCAGGAATCCGCACAAGTCTTGGGAGTTTTGTATTATAGTTTTTCAGATATTACCGATACAGAATTCACAAATGAAAGAACTTTGATTAGAGATGCCATTCAACAACTGGTTGAAGAAGTACAACCCGATATTTATTACACCCATTACCATGATGATCTACATTTGGATCATATCGTAACCAGCCAGGAAAGCCTCACCATGACCAAATCCGTTCCAACCATAGTCTACTTCAAATCACCCTATTCCAGAAACTTCAAACCCAATCTCTTTTTTATAGGAGATGAAGTACTAATGAACAAAAAACTCCAAGCTATCAAATGTTTTGAAACCCAAACTATAGCAAACCATACGAATGAAATGAAACACTATGCGTCTATAGCTCATGTCGATTATATCCCCCTTCCAGCGTTAGCTAATCTCAAAAGAGATTCAGGATACGACGTGGTATATACGGAACAGTTTTATGTGGAAAGGATGATTACGTACTAGAAATTCTACTTCTTCTCATGATATTCCTCCTCTGTATTGATAGACCATAATTCTTTTCTATCAATAGTTCAGCTTATCAACATGTCAGCCAATCTCATAGAAGAAAGCATACTATGATCTTGGTTATTGTATCTATGTGCTCCATTTCTACCTACACAATACAGGTTTTGTATTCCGTCTAGGTAGTTTTTTATCGTATCAAATTTATCATATCATTCTCCAAAGTAACAAGGATAGGTATATTCCATCCTACGTACTACCCCATCAAGATATTGTGATCTATCCAATAATTGCATTTTCTCAAGTTCCTTGATGGCAAACTCAATCATCTCCTCATCACTAATATTCCGGATTTCATCAGTTTTATTACAAAAATACTCCAATCCTATCCACACATTATTTTGATCTGCAACAAGATAAGGCGATCGGTTATTGAAAACCTGAATTCTACCTACCGTTGTACCTTCATCGTGAATATACAACCAATTATCCGGAATGATATTATTGAGCGTTTGATATTTACTCGTATTGGTAACTAATAATTTCTTAGCCAATATCCCTACCGTGATAAAATCTCTATATTCCAAAAGATTTGATAATCTGGCTACTTCTGGATCTGCTCCTTCGAATCTTGTCATCAGTTCTTTGATCGGTGCTGTGGAAACAACAATATCTGATTCCACTGTTACTGTGTTTCAGTTTTTGGAATAAGATACGCTCTGCACAGATTGTTTTGATTTAATAAGATCGCCTGGTCTTTTCATCATCACTGTTTTTATGGCGATTCCATTTTCAAACTTTGTACCTTCGCCTTCTTGACTAGAGTCTATTTCAAATCCAAGTTTTTTATAGAAAGCAATGGCATTCTGATTATATTCCACAACTTCAGAATACAGGTCCTGATGTAAAACATCTTTGAGAGAATGTTGCATTAATCTTGTCCCCAAGCCCTTACCAATATATTCTTTGAGAATATAGATCCCTCATATTTTATGTAGTTTACCATTAAATCGAGGTGGATATTTTAATCACACCACCTTTCCACGGTGTTTAATGACCAACAAACCTTTTCATGTGCTGATCTTTTGTTGCAAATCAGCAATATTTCTTTCTGAATTACGCTCAAATTTTTTTTGTATCATTTCTGCCGTTACTCCCGATGCCTCACTAACATAGCTCTCAATCCAAGACTGTTTTCTTACATACTCAATATCTTCGACGTCTTCTAATTCAGCATTTGTAATTATTAGATCATCTTCAATAGTGATTTGAATATTTCTTTGTTTCAAAAAGGATTCAAGATTTTCCTTTGCATACTGAGCAATTTTTTCATGCTGCAGAGCCTCATCAAAGCTGAGTTTCATAATCTTTTCTCATTCATGCAAATGTAAGGTTTGATCATCAAAACCAAATACCTCATACATATGATCATAAATCTCAATGCCATTAGCTACTATCCTCCTGCATCACCTATAACGTACATTATCTCTTGTGACTTTCATTTCCAGTTCTTCCTTGAGCTCTCTTTGTAATCATTCAAAGATACTCTCTTCTTCTTCTACTCTACCTCCAAAGGTCGACATCAGTCCAGCTAACATCGGGGCACCCATGTCTCTGAGCTGCAATAAAATCTTGCCATCTTTAGTCACAGGTATAGCACAAACATGGTTTCTTTTTCATTCTACCCGTTGAGCTTCCTGAATATTGCTTACATTTGAATTTTGATTTTGAGTAATAACGCCACCTACAAAGTCTGCACCAAAAACGATAGTTCATCACAAAGCTTGGACTTTATCAGCAACTACTTCCCACATCTGACCTGGTCCTAGTTTGGGATAATAAAATTTACCAATCAAACTGGTCTCTGTTTGAGTAGATTGCTTGTCTCAGATTATCATTTTTTTAAAATAATCTCGAACTGCTTTACCAAGATTGAGTCATTTTACTCTTTGAGCACCTCGAGCACTGCTGATATCTTTTGGTCGTTTACCTCGTACTTTGTAGGTATAAGCATTGAAAAATCTGTCATATAACTTTTCGCCAAATCTAGATTTATAAAAACCTTCGAGATTGGACATATCATATTTCTTGAATTTGGAAGTGACATAGGAAATGCCACATAAGATGAGATCTACCAAACCAAATTTGGATAAGGTGTCATAGGTGATAGATAAAGGATAATCAAAAAATTTCCTCTTCCAAAATATCCTGGATAACCTCCTCCTGGCGAGCATCAAAATATCCTCTTTATCAGGATCTGGTCAGCCAGGTTTAATTTCTGAAGTGATTCATAACTTTTTATAATCTGACGCCTCAGCACCCTGTAAAGGCATTTGACTGAACCATCGATCCATCACTCTTTGATCTTTACTGAAAAATCTATGTCAGCCTATATCTATTCTATTGCCTTTGTGATTATAGGTTTGCGCAAGTCATCAGACTATATCTTGTTTTTCAATAATTGTTACGTTAAATTGATCAGATCTGGAAAGTAGCTCATATGCTAAAGTCAAACCTGCTGGTCATGCTCCTATAATAAGAACGGATTGTTTTGTTTTTGAAGACATACAATAAGCTGAAATAACAAAAGATAGAACAATGGACTATAGTAATTAATCTATACTTTTCCACAGATTTCTAATGCGAATATAATTCTTTAAATTTTGTTATGCCCTTCTGTGAACGCAAGGGAAAAGTCATATTATATATTGCATTATTATATAAATTATCTATAATATAGGAAGATTAAGAAGTAAGCGACTTGAAGTTTCAGTGAGGCACTGGCAATACTAACTATTCACTTTTATATCATATATGCATGCGATGCAAAAACTAGAACAACAGGTGAAGACAGAAACTATTGTCAAACAAAGTATTGCGGATGGCACTCATAAATTAGCTTGTTCAATTGTACTTAAAGGTTCATGAAGCGGTAGTGCAATAGAGTTTGATATGTCATTGGTAGCAGGGACAGAAAAACAACAAGTACCTACATATAAAGCTGAAGGAGGTCGACAAAGCCTAGAGTATCCAGTCTTTTCACTCCATAAAGCATATAAAAATAGAGAAATAGAAAGTAGATATGCCCTTATCAATTATAATCAGACAAGTTATTGCCTCGTAGATTGTAAAACTGGGAAAAAAGCAGAAAAACCAAAATGGTTAGGCTTACTAAACAATACCACAATCCACAGTGCTATACTCAACAATCAGATTTCTACTCAAAATTTGGATGCCATTTCTAAGTACTCTTGAGGAGACATGCTCCTACCCAAAGACCCAAGCATAGATATAGAAGCTCTCTTGCAGACAGCTGATATACAATATACACATGATTGGGCAAATTTTAACGGCTCTAGGAAAGCCTGTTATGCAACCTATGCACCAGACTACCAAAAATTAACTGACGCAATAGATTTTATATCGAAGCATGGTAATAAAGAGCTTGTTCAGATTATTGAAAGTGATCGTTCTATAAAGTGGAATTAAATATATTTACTATACTCATAGCAGTGTTATGGAACCAGAATCTGGGGCACTGGTACAAACCTTAAAGCTATATCCATAAAAACATTCTATATTATATTGCATTATGTCTGCTTATGTGTATAGTATATTGATTTATATTTTATCACAAAAATGAATCCTAATACAGAAAAAGTCATAGATCGTGAAAGTACGAGCATTAGTGGTTGATGGAAAGGTGCTACGCGTTTCAATACCTCTATGACACGTCTATTGTGACCGAGTAGAAATAAAAATGAAATGGAGTTTAGCATGGAAGTGATAGAAGAAACCAAAAGCAATGATATCCGAGCCTATACAGTTGAAGGAGACCGAGGAGACATAGAATTCCCCATTTTCTCCCTTTATAAAGCTTACAGAGAAGAAAGAATAGATCAAAGATATGTAATATTGAACTGCAATCAAACCGTCTATTTTTTAGTAGACTGCAAGACCGGTAAAAGCACAAGAAAAATACCAGAACGGTTAAATCCAATGAGTGCCGAAGGCAAAGGCCATACAGCTGCTGCAATCGAACAAGACACGACAATTCAGCGACAATAACAACAATATACATCCAAGAACTAAGTTATAAGGCTTAGTTTTTTACTATATCCGAAGGTTTTGCTATCAACATTTTTCCAAGTGCTATGGATTTTTTGAAAATAGGAATATTGATAAATGCAATAAAGATTGCATACAGTATTCAGCTTATTGCTAATCATGTCCCTGAAGAAAGTTTAGTGCTCATATCAATAGGCAGCAGGTAATGCAAAAGCAGTAATCATCCTATTCAAACCAAGAGATTTTTACCCAGCAACAAATAATCAAACTGTAGGTATACTCAGCTTTTTTTGAGATCAAAATAAGAAAACAAAAACAGTATAAACCAAGTTAGTCCGACCGTCAAGGCTATACCATACACACCCAGGATTTGACTGAGAATTAGATTCAAAACAACATTTGCTACAAATGCTCAGATCAAGACTTTTATTCTTTGTTTGATAAGTCCCAATCCTGCATACACCATAAACAGCAATCCAGAAATAAGACCAAAAAAGACAAATGGCAGATTTCGTTTTACAATTGAACCCGCTTCTCGATAGGCTTGGCCGAATAAAAAGCTGGTAATTTGATTGCTGTACATAAACAAAAATAATGATCACACCAAAGCTATGACTCACAAATAATTAATAACACCGTGCAATATCATTTCCAGAGTTGCATGATGCTTTCTGGCTTTGAGATGACTAATAAGCGGATAAAGTAAAGCACCAATAGGAGAAAGCAGAGTAATAAGAAGATTTGTCACCATCATACCATAACTATACAATCCCGCCTCTTTTGTTCCAAACAAAAATGTCGTAAACTGTAAGTCTATCTGACCAATCAAAAATATCAGATTATTGGTAAATAAAACACCCAGAGAATAGAGTTGGATTTTTTTATATTCTGATCGATCTCGTTGTAATGTTCACTGGAACGCAAGTTTCTTATATTTACGGAAAAACACTATTGCGGAAATACCTATAGTCAATATCGCAGCCACAATCTGTGCCAACACAAAGCCGGTAAGGTTAGAACGTACGCCCAAAAAAGAAAATAAACCATACGGAACCAGGCAAACCGCAGTAATAAGTATGACATAATTGATCAGACCAAGGAGCTTATTCCAAAAACCATCCTGAAATACCAAAAACAATCAGTCTATAAAATTATAGAGTATGAAACAAACTAAGTATATTCCAAACACCTGTACAATAAGTGCCGACGTAGGATCATCTAAGTAATGAAGGGCTATCCATTGAGCAAAGTAGTAAAGCACTCCCGCTAGAATGCATGAAGTAACAAGCTGGAAACCAAGCGTAAACCACAACAAGGTCTTGGATTTATTATAGTCTTTGTCTGCTAAATATTTGGGATAAAAATACCCAACTGCCTCTTTAAAACCCAAATCATTATAAATAGCCAGGATGCCAGTAAGTCCGAGTAAAGAATAATATAATCAGACTTGCTCAAGTGGTAAATTGTGGGCAACAACAATTCTCAAAATATACTGCATGGGTGCGGTAAGCAAGGCTGCAGCATAAATCCAGAAAGTGTTTTTCAATATTCACTTTTGAGAAATGCTATGTTCTATTTGATCAGACATGAAACACTAATACTAAAATCCTATGATACGCGTTAGAGCACTAGTAGTTTATATCTAGCTTTTTTCAATATCAGCGTAGATCAATCTCTTCGAGTATTTGTTTTTTCCCTCCTATGGCTCCTATAATCTGAAGGCGAGAAAAATCCGGCTGTATACGATAAGGTTTAGCGAAAGAGCTATCTCTCAAAAACTTTAGCTGTGATATTATCTCCATTATCCTCTTATCGTCACGCAACAATCACGGTAATGAAAATAGTGAAGCGTGAACATCTGTTCTTCTTCAAAACAACTGCTCCGACACACAGTTCACCAGATGATCCGATGCATGTGGCTGCAATAAAAAATTGATCTCTGGCTTGGCAAAAGAATGCCAGTATGAAATTTTGTGCAAGGTAGGATTATCAAAAGTAGCTTGGCCTGATCATAGTATTGTTTCAATATCTGCTATTAATGATTGAATTGAGTGAGAAGTTTGATCTCCAAGATATTGTACTGTGGTGTGAAAAACACTCGGGAAATGTACTTTGCTAGAAACATCATGCAACGATAAAAACAGCTGGTCTTTGAGAGACCCTAATAATAATTGACTTGGCTCATCCAAAGGAAACTGAAGATAGACATTTTGTATATGCATGTGCAAAAAACTAATCCAATTATCATCACGATTAGTAGGCATTCTGGCGAAAAAAGAAAGCTTAATCTGATTGTGTTATAAAACTATGATAACATTATTATACTATCTTTGGGATGGGCAGAAGCAGTAGGCTTTCTTAATCACGATTGCATAAGGCAAGAAACAACATTCTGGATATTTTTAATAACACCATCCTTTTCTATAATTAATCAGATCTTCTTCGTATTGATCACTTCCCAGGTATTGGATAAAAAAGTGATAACAGCGATCTCCACATACCCTAATGTTGGAATATATTCCATAGTCTTCTCAATAGCGATCTTATCTGCAGCAAAAAACTGAAGCAAGGCGGATTTCCCTTTGTGAAAAGCCTCCCATAATTGACGGTACTCACTATGGTGTATATGGCCTTCTTCATCTCGTGCTTCTCTTTTCTTGTTAAACTTAAGGCTCTCCGCACGATATGCATCTTCCATATAATTGAAAGCATTATCTAAAAGACCAACTGTTATTTTCAGTTTATTCTGTTTATCTGGATTGCATAGCTGAGTCAAACCATGCAGTGGAGGAAAATCAAATAGAATATCTTTATCTTCCTGCAAACCCTCATATATTTTATCTCTTACGATAATATTAAATCCTTCATCATTCTGTATCTCCTGAGGAGGCCAGACCATTAAGCCACTTCCATTTGCACTCATCCCTTCGGCATTCAATGGATGAGCGGACACTTGTTTCGCCGGAAAAAGCCTTTCTGAGACACCAAATAACCTTGAAAGAATAGAAATAACATACTTTGGATTTTTACACTCTTCAAGATTAATACCGACCATTGTCTCCTCTGCTTCTCTTCTCAAGCCTTTATTGAGAGCATTAACCGTAAAACCATTGTGAGTATGACTATGATAGCCTATGTGCACAGATAAAGCAGCAATATCCCTATGTGTTTTTGTTTGAAATAGTCTCATAATCTGATCTTTGTGAGCATGCACCATACCCATTCCTACATAATCCCCGAAATTCTCTTTTCTAATCGTTTGCATGAGATCAGGAGAAAGTACCGGGTTTAAAGAAACAGAAAAAGGCTTCGTAACAACTGGACCTTGTTTGTTGAGAACATCATTCAATACTCTACTGTACAGATAATACAGTGGAATATCACCCCGCACTCCCTCAAATTCACAAGGAGATCGCAATACTTGATCTTTTGAAATCTCATCATACAAAGAGTACTTTTCAGCTGGCTTATAAAATGCTAACTTCATACCATGATTATCGTATTCTACATGAAAATCACCTCATTGCTCAATCATTCCTTCATATCCAAAAAAGTAAATAGCCTGATCATAATTGTTGAACTAATAGCTATTTATCTTTAAGAGTCAATACGATACATAATTTATACTTTATTATAGCCTGATTTCAACATAGCATACAAATATTCATCGTGTCGCTTACCTTTGTTTCGATAATTTTGTCTTAAGTGTCACTCCCTTTTCATATTAAGCGATTCCAATAGCTTGATACAAGCAATATTTTCTTGGGATGTTATAGCAACTATTCTGTGCATATGGTATTGGTTGAATAATACTTCAAACAATCATTGTAGTGCTTCTTTACCATATCATTTGCCTCGATAATCTGGAGATATACTAATCCCAAATTCCATTATCCTAATATCATAGCTTTCTGGCTTAAGACCGATATCACCTATTACTTTTCAATCTGACTCAATTGCAACTTGTTTTCGCTGTCAGATTATAGGAAATTCTTTCATTGATTGAGTCGAAACAAAATCTTTTGCTTTTTGCTCATCATAAGGATCGAATGATTGGAATTCACAGACTTGGAGTGAAGAGCGATATTCCAGAAAATCCTCCCAATCTTCGGGCTTGAAATTCCTTATAATCAAACGGGGTGTTTTTATGTTCATGGCAATGAGCGAGCAATTTTTTTGATAAAGAGCTCTATGTCTTCAGGCTTTTCTCGTTTACATACATTTCACTGTGGAGATAAACTGATCAAGATATTACCATTTAACATAGCACTGATGTTAACTGCTGAATGATAAATGAGATAGACAGGAAGTTTTCTTACATACTGTGCATAACATATTTCTCGTCCAACTCCATGACTTGGAGCAGACACTTCAGCAATCAATACATCAGCCTCATTAATCAAATTCACATCTCTGAAAAATATATCTTCATCAGAAGGTGAAGGTTTCAGTTGATCATTGTGCAACCAATTGAGATGTTCAGTTAAAACATCAAATCCATGAGATTTCAATGAATCAATAACAAAAGGATATACTTCTTGTAGATTTTGATTTCCTCTAATACTTCAAGCAAAATAGACTTTTTTAGACATACTTTCGAGTAACAAAACCAAATTTAAGCTACAGGAGCCAAGTCTACTTTTCCTTCAGACGTAATATTTACAATTTTTACTTTTAGCTTTTGATCAAGCTTGTAGGTAGCAGCTGGATTTTCACCAAACTTGAGACCTAGATTTCTTGCACCCGCAAGACCAATTTTATTTTTGTGGTAGTTTACGAAAATACCATAATTTTCTATTCTGGTTATCACTCCATCAAATACGTCTCCAACCTTTGCATCATAGATCAAATCATTGATGATTTCAATTGTTTTTTGCACAGCCGCAGCGTCTTTACTCGTAATCATACAAGTTCCATCATCTTCAAAATCAATTTTCACACCCGTCTCAGCGATGATCTTATCAATCGTTTCACCACCTTTACCAATAACCACCTTGATCTTATCTGGATCTACTTGGATAACCGTAATTTTTGGTGCATTCGGACTCATTTCTTTTCTTGGTTCTGGAATAGTTTGGAGCATGAAACCAAGTATTTCCTCTCTCGCTATATTTCCTTGTTTGATGACCTCCATAGCCATAGGCACCGTAATACCTTTTACTTTTGTATCCAGCTGTATTGCTGTAATACCCTGTCTTGTTCAGGCTATTTTGAAATCCATATCACACAACATATCTTCGAGTCCTTGGATATCAGTCAATACCTTGTATTCCGTAATACCTGTTTTCGCATATACGTCAGGATTTTTTGCTTTATCGGATCATTCTAATCTACTACACATACCCATTGCAATACCAGATATTGGTCTTTTGATAGGCACTCCAGCATCCATAAGACTCAAGGTGCTTGCACATACTGAACCCATGCTCGTACTACCTCCACTACTAAGACAATCAGAAACCAGTCTTATGGTATAAGGAAAATCTATTTTAGCTGGCAACATATATTCCACTGCCTTTTCAGCCAGCTTACCATGACCAATTTCTCTACGGCCTGTGCCTCTCATACTGCCTGCCTCATTCACACTGAAAGGCGGGAAATTGTAATGATGCATATATCTTTGCTCAGTGCCATCACTAAACATGTCATCTACCAATTGCACATCACCCGGTGCACCAAGCGTACAGATATTGAGAACCTGCGTATCTCCTCTTCGAAACAAACCTGAGCCGTGCACGTGATCCAATAATCCTACTTCACAGTACAAAGACCTGATCTCATCCAATTTCCTTCAGTCTATTCTTTTATCATTATCCAAAATCAAATGTCTGAAATAGTCTCTCACTAACAATTCAAAAGCCATATTTATTTTCTTTTCAGTAACTTCCTTATTTAAACCATCTTCTATTTCAGCCTTCATTTCTTCATACAGGTGATTCCTATATAAATCACAGTACTCATTAAAATCAAGTTTTTTTGCTTCATATAATTTTTCTAATTTGATATGATCAATAACCTGAGCGACTTTTGCTTTCAACTCATCGGATGGATAATTGTACATCACAAATGTTTTAATCTTTTCTACAGCCGCAGCTCGTTCTGGATCCTTACTGGTAGCCAAACTTAGAAACTCTTGTTGAATATCACACAATCTATCTATTTCTGCCTGGGCTTTCATAAACGCTTGTTCCAAAAGGTCTTCTGGAAGTTCCATAGATTCACATTCGATCATATTGAATGATCATTTCTTACCACTGAGCAATAAGTTGAGCAAACCATGTTCATAATCTGACATAGACGGATTGACATACAGCTCTCCATTGCCTGCTTTCAATTCAGCAGTGTCCGAAGCTGCTTTGAAACCAACTCTTGCGATACCTGCTGGACCATCAAAAGGGATGCCTGCAAGCATAAGAGCCAAAGATGTACCAAGAAGAGAGACTGTCACTAAATCATCAATTCTGTTGAAGGACAAAGGCGTAATAGTGATAGTAGTATCATTGATCATGCCTTTTGGAAACAGTGGTCTGATTGTACGATCTACAATTCTTGAGATCAGTATCACGGCATCAGAGGGCCTACCCTCTCTTTTCCTATAAGATCAACCTCCAATTTTACCAGCAGCATGGTTACTATCTCTCACATCTACCGTAAGAGGTAAGAAATCTTTGTTGGGATCTGGGTTGCGTTTCATCACAGCAGCAACCAATACTTCAGTAGAACCAAGTTTTACAGAAATGGAACCGTCAGCTTGTGGAGCAAGTTTACCGGTTTTGAAAATTAATGGTGTTCAGTTTATATCATAGTGTGATACAATTTCCTCAACCTTACGAATAGTGAAAGACATAACAATAATCAAAAATCTAAATTAGATACAGTATATGAAAAGTTTTTAATATGATATTCATACAAACGACTCACAATTCATCGGCTAGAAATGCGAAATAGCACGTTGATTCTGTACGATATCTATTTTTACCAGTTTATCAATCCCAAGCAACAAAAACACCCTCGATCTTTGACAAACAGCGATCCCGATCATATAATAGAGAAATGGTTTTTATAGCTTTCAATCCATCCTAACTCACTACTGATGCGACAACAAAAAGTAAAATGAATAATAATCTGACTGTGAACCTTGATACTAGGTTTAGGTGTTTTGAGCATAAACGGCACCGCTGAGGGTAGCGGATTCCAATTTTCCAACACAACTGGTTTTACGCAAAATAACAGCAATGCAAACCAATCTTCAACTACCCCATCTGATAATAAATCCCTTATTGATCTAGCCGCATTCTTGGATCTTTTTCTTAACTTTTTATATATCATCATATGGCCATTGCTAGCCATTACTGGTCTTGCACTAGATAATAGCTTGGTATATGGAGAAGTCTTTGGCATGACCAGCATACTCAGGAAGTTTTGGAGTATTATGATGCAAATATCATTTATTTTAATGGCATTAGCAATCCTACGAGATATTGCGTCTGGTCTACGAGAACAAAAAGATCTTGGGGCTATCATGGCCAAAAAAATAAAAAACTGGATATTGGCGGGCTTGTTTATACCTATGTCCTGGTTTCTGGTTTCCGCATTGGTTGATCTGAGTACTATTTTGATTTACCAAGTAGGAGGGATACCACTGAGCATCCTAAAAGATAATAATACTCTGAACAGCAGAATTCTCAATAATCATAGTGTTATCAATCTTACAGATGTATTGTTAGCTTGATCAGATCAACAAGGTTGAGGCAGATTTAGCACCTTATATTCATGTGGAAGCGAGTCCTTTACGGTATGTAAGTTTGAACAAGATAAAATAACTCCCGATAGTCGGAGCAAGTATATTGATGAAACAAAAGCAAAATATACAGGTTATAATATATCAAAAGATTATTGTGTGCTATCCCCTACTATGCTGATGGGTACCAATGGAGGAAACCTGGATTTAAAAGACAAAGCACAACTTAGCTCCTCTATTGCTGCAGGAACAGGGTATATGGAAACACTCAACTGTGCCACCATCAATGAGCTCATCAATAATTCAAAATCAATGGTGGGACCGCTATATACTATATATGGTTCCTTACTCAACTTTACCAGTCTCAATGTCACTGTCAGTGGTAAGTCTACAGAAGCTGAAGTCATCTTATTTTTAATAAAATGAATAGTCTGAATATTATTGATTATACCTCTTATAGCCCTTGCAGCGACAAGCATTGCAAGAGTTGGGATTTTATGGATCGTAATCGCCTTTAGTCCCTTTATAGCACTGTACAGATTCTTTGGTGGCAAAGATGGCAATAGTATGATAGGAGATCTCGGGAAAAATCTTTCCTTCAATCGGGGAAAGTGAATGATGGAGTACAAACCCGATTTGTCGGGCATTATACAACTTATTTTCCAGCCCGTTATCGTTGTATTAGCATTGGGGCTATCACTTATATTTCTGAGTGCCACCAATAAGATTCTCGGACCGGCTGCAGAAAAAGATGGCCTCTTGCAAGCCATAGGTATCGAGGTAGACAATACGGATGATGAATATCAAACATTTAAGGTATACAACAATGGAGGACATACGACCGATATAGCCATACAAAAGTTTGATGGAGAGTATGCAACCAGTATATTCTTTGATTACTTCACACGAATCATTGCCAATATCTTCGGTATACTCATTATGCGAAATATGATGTTTATGGCACTCAAATCAGCAAGCCTTACCAAAGGCATTGCAAATAAAATACAAACTATCGGAGAAGATTATATCAGCACAAGACCAATATTCTGAGGTTACAGTTGGAATAGTATCAACCATGTAGCTAACGAAGTGACCAGTAAATTGGCAGAAAATCTCAAAAAAGATCCGACAGCAGAGAGTGCAAAAGAACTCGCTGGATTCTGGAAAGCTCGTCTACCCTGATCAAAAGCATACTGAGATCATAATAGTGCATTTGCACTCGCCGATCCGGCTCATCCTAGTCCAGCAACTGCAGCGGATGCGCTGGCAGGAGGTATAGAAAAGATCTGAGGAGAAAACAAAAACTTCCACTACCTCAATACCAAAGATACTCCAGCATTAGCACCAATTCAAAAACAATTGGGATTGAGCGGCAATCTTGAAAGTATGGTAACTGATACCAAATTCCGAGAAAGTTTAGCACTTTCTAGTAAAGGAAATCAAGCTATCAAAGTATTGAATAACGCACTGACAGACGACAAAACAGCTGCAAACCTCGTAGGTAGCAATAAAGCCAAAATGGCTGCACTCAGGACGGGCATAACAAACGGAACACAAGCTACCTTAAAAAGCTATACAACAGTTTGAGCAGATGGAGTATTCAATGGCTACAAGAGCGATGGGAAAACAGTTTCAGTTATACAAACCGAAGCAACTGCGGATAAAAAACCGCTCATCACTAATATGAGAAGCTTTGTTTTGAGTAAAACAGATAATAGCAACATAGAACAAATTAACAATGCCTTCAATGGGAAGGCAGCTTGGTATACCGATATTGCATCACAATTCGGTCTTAAAACTATCACCGATCCAGCACAAATACCAACCAACGAAGTCTTCCTCAATACCGCAAATGGTGCTACTAGATTCGACTTCAAGCCATAATAGTACTTACCCTCTTCAAAACCATGAAACACAGCAAAATTATACTTCTTTGTACCCTTGTGTTTATCAGTTTATTTCTGATTATACCTGATTTTTCTTTTGCTCAACAAAGCGATTCGCTCAAAGACACTGCCGAAACATTAACACTCCTGGCTAAAGTCATGTCATGGCTACGAATCCCGCTCGCAAACCTAGCAGGGAAAATGATGACAAACTCCCTCATAACTGGTGAAGCATTCAAGATAACCAGCT